>JAHFOU010000227.1 GCA_023261525.1 Planctomycetota bacterium
GGAAGGTCGGACGCATCGGAAGTCTCCTGGATCGAGGGGCGGGAAGCATAACCTTCCACCCCACCCTGCTCAAGACCTCCAGGGCAGGTAGACCAGACCGAAGAGGCCGATCCACAGGACGACCACGAAGATCCAGTAGATCCCGCAGAGGGAGGGGGCGATGGCCCCCGGCCCGTAGCGGCCCGCCAGGGCCCTGCGCAGGACCTCCAACAGGAAGACCACGGCCCCCAGGACATGCAGGGCATGGAGGCCCACCAGGGCATAGAAGATGCCCCCGTACATCCCGGCCTGCAGGGTCAGCCCATGATGGACCAGGCGGGCCCACTCCAGGCCCTGGACCGCCAGGAAAAGGACGCCCAGGGCCGCAGTGGCGGCCAGGAGGCCCCGGAAGCTTCCCTGGCGGCCCGCCTTCAGGGCGGACAGGGATCTCCACAGGGTCACCGCGCTCAGGACCAGGCCCAGGGTGTTGGCCGTCGTGATCCCCAGCGGCAGGCGGGGCAGGTCGGCCGGCGGCCAGGAAGCCTCCCCGGACTGGAAGATCAGGTAACTGCTGACCAGGGCAGCGAACAGCATGATCTCCGCCACCAGGAAGACGAGGAGGGCCAGGTGGGGATTGGACAGTCCAGGGCGCCGGGTCGCATCCATCAGGATCCTCCTTTGTCCAAGGCAAGCACTGCAAGCAGGGCCGGAAGGTAGGCCAGGGAGAAGATCTCCAGGCGCCGGGCCGAGGCCTCGGTGCGCAGGACCGCCATGGCCGCGGCGAACCCCAGGAAACCCAGGCCCAGGACGAGGGCGGAGGCGAAATAGACCCGTCCCGCCATACCGATCAGGGTGGGCAGGAGCCCCACGCCCAACAGGGCCAGGCAGTTCAGGACGGCCTGACGCCCAACCCAGGCCCCGGTGGGATCCAGGGCGGGCAGGAGGCGCATCCCCCCCCGGGCATAGTCCTCCCGGTACCTCAACGCGATGGCCAGGGCATGGGGAAGCTGCCAAAGGTAGAGGATGCCGAAGAGCACCCAGGCCGGGAAGTCCAGCCCCCCGCGCGCCGCGGCCCAGCCGGCCACCGGAGGCAGGGCCCCGGGGATCCCCCCCCAGAGGGTACAGAAGGCCGTGGACTGCTTCAGGGGCGTGTAGAGGAAGAGGTAGCTGGCCGTGATGGCGGCCGTCACCGCGGCGCACAGCGGGTTCACGCCCAGGGCCAGGCCCATCAGGCCGACCGCCACCAGGAGGACCCCCTCCACCAGGGCCGCGGCGGGGGAGATCCTCCCGCTGGGGATGGGCCGGTTCCGGGTGCGATCCATCCGGGCGTCCTCCTCCCGTTCCAGGACCTGGTTCAAGGCCAGGGTCCCCCCCGCCACCAGGGCCGTCCAGCCCAGCAGATGGGCCAGGAGGGGGCCGGAGACCTCCTGGCGCACGCCCAGGTAGTACCCCGCCGCGGTGGCGCCCAGGATCAGGGCCACCATCCGGGGCTTGAGCAGCTCCAGGCGGACTAGCAGGTCCATCGACGGACCTTCAGGGCCAGGGAGGCCGCGGTGCCCAGCAACAGGGCCCCCGTGGCCACGTGCAGGGTGCTGTGCAGGACGGGATCCAGGCTGGCCCGGGGCGAAGGCGAGGTCCTCACCGAGATCCAGGTGGCCAGGCCCAGGGAGGCCTGGAAGAGCACCAGGCCCGAAAGCCAAAGGGCCGGGCGGCTCAGGGCCGGGACGTCCAGGTGGTCGCGCAGGACGACGCTTGTCGAGAGGAAGGCCAGGAGGGCCACCAGGGCCGCCATCGTCACATGGAGCGTCGCAGGCCGCCCGAGCTGGCGGACCGAGGCGCCCAGGACGGCCTGGAGGTAAATCGCCAGGGCCGTGACGGCGCAAAGCGTCCTCAGCGCCGCGCGGCCGGGGACGGGCTGGACTTCGCCCCAGGAGGATGCCAGCACGGTGGCCAGGATGCAGTTCAGCGCGAAGAAGGCCTGGGCCAGGCAGGCGTGCAGGAAGGCAAGGGCATGGCTGTTATGAAGCACCCGCATGCCGCCCAGAATGCCCTGCAGAAGAACGGCGGCCGAGGCCGCGAGGCCCAGGACCTTCACCCAGCGCCGGGAATCCGTGAACCAGATCCCGAAGGCCGTCGCCAGGGTGAGGATGCCGACCGTCATGCCGGCCAGACGATGGCCGTGCTCCACGAAGGCCTTGCCGGTGGCGCGGAACCAGGGATAGGCGACCATGCTCTTCCCCGCGCTGGTGGGCCAGTCCGGGAAGGCCATGCCGGAGGCGGTGCTGGTGACCAGCCCCCCGACGAGGATGAGCAACAGGGTCGCGGCGGCGGTCAGGAGCGCCAGGCGGTGGAGCCAGCGCGGAGGCGCCAAGACGGCCTCAGTGGTCAGGGGTGGCAGGGCCCCCGGCCTGATCCTGGGGCAGGAAGTCCTCGGTCATGCCGGGCACCGAGTACTCGTAGGGCCCGCGGTAGACCGTGGGGAGTGACTGGAAGTTCCCGTGGATGCCCGGGGTCGGGGAGCTCCACTCCAGGGAGTTCGCCTGCCAGGGGTTGCGATCAGCCTTGGGACCGAAGAAGAGGCTCCCGAAGAAGTTCAGGAAGAAGGGGATCTGGGCGGCGCCCAGGCAGAAGGCCGAGATGGTGATCCAGTGGTTCACGCCCTTGATGGGATCCAGGTAGTGGTAGAGCTCCGGGTTGTAGATGCGGCGCGGGTGCCCCGCCACCCCCAGGATGTGCATGGGGAAGAACGTGGCGTGGAAGAAGATAAAGGTCCCGGCGAAGTGAAGGTAGCCCAGGAAGGAGTTGGTCCGGCGGGCGAACATCTTGGGGAACCAGTAGTACACCCCCGCGAAGATGGCGAAGATGATGCCGGCGACCACGTAGTGGAAGTGGGCCACGATGAAGTAGGTGTCGTGGATGTAGATGTCGAAGGGCGTGGAGGCCATGAAGATCCCGCTCAGGCCCCCGATCAGGAAGTTGACCACGAAGCCCACGGCGAACAGCAGGGGCACCGTGAAGCGGATGCTCCCGCCCCAGATCGTGCCCAGCCAGTTGAAGGTCTTGATGGCCGAGGGGACCGCGATCACCATGGTCGAGAGCATGAAGGAGGTCCCCAGGTAGGGGCTCATGCCGCTGACGAACATGTGGTGCCCCCAGACGATCCAGCCCAGGAAGGCGATGGCGATCATGGCGTAGGCCATGGCGCGGTAACCGAAGATGGGCTTGCGGCAGAAGGTGGCCAGCACGTCCGAGACCATGCCCATGGCCGGCAGCACCAGGACGTAGACCTCGGGGTGGCCGAAGAACCAGAAGAGGTGCTGCCAGAGCAGGGGGCCGCCCCCGCCGCCCGCGACGGTGAAGAAGTGGGTGCCGGCCATGCGGTCGAACAGCAGCATCGCCAGGGCCGAGGTCAGCACCGGGAGGGCCAGCAGGAGCAGGATGGCCGTGATGAAGAGGGACCAGACCGTCAGCGGCATGCGGAACCAGTGCATGCCCGGGGCCCGCATGTTGATGACGGTGGTGATGTAGTTGATCGACCCCATCAGCGAGGCGATGCCCGACACGATGAGGCTGATGCACCAGAGGTGCTGGCCCCACTCCACGCCGGTGAAGCTCGGCACGGCCGAGAGCGGCGGGTATCCGGTCCAGCCCCCCGCGGCCGCGCCCCCGGCCACGCCGAAGGCGGCCAGCATAAGGACGCCCGAGACGACCGTGACCCAGAAGGAGAGCATGTTGAGGACCGGGAAGGCCATGTCGCGGGCCCCGATCATGAGGGGGATCAGGAAGTTCCCGAAGCACCCCACCAGGATGGGCATGGCGGCGAAGAAGATCATGATGGTTGCGTGCATCGTGAACAGGGAGTTGTAGAACTTGTCGTTGATGTGGGCCGGGCCCAGGTCCAGCTTGCCGTTGCCGTTCGTGTCCTCCCCGGCATCGAGGGTGCGGTTGGAGTTGGCGTCCTCCCCGTCCTCGTAGGTCACGGTCCATTCCCTCTCGGGGATGCCCTTCACCCAGGAGGGGAGCCCCTGCTCCGGGAAGGCGAGCTGGTACCTCACCCCCATCGCCATCACCCCGCCCAGGATGAGCATGATCACCCCGAGGAAGAGGAACTGGCGCCCGATCATCTTGTGGTCGAGCGAGAAGAGGTAGGTCCTCAGGAAGCCCTGGGAGTGGCCATGATCATGGTCGTTGCCGCTCATTTATTGCTCGCTCCCGCCGGCGGGAAACAGTTCACGTGGTCAGGGTGCGCCAGCCATTTCGCATAGTCCTCCGCGCTGAGGACGGTCAGCTTGGTTCCCATGGTGGTGTGCCCGAACCCGCAGAGCTCCGCGCAGATGATGGGGA
>JAHFOU010000228.1:0-3285 GCA_023261525.1 Planctomycetota bacterium
ATAGGTCACGTCGGCCCCATAGGTCGTGCTTTCCGTGGCTTCTTCGTGCACCTTGATCTGGGAGCGAAGGATGGAACCAGGGACCGTCGGCCAAGCCTTGCTGGCGACTGCCTGCCTCAGGTTCCTTCCCCCGAAAAACAGGATCCCGGCTCCGATCAGGAGGAAGGGCCAGGGGAAGACATAGGCGATGAAACGCTGCCATCCCCTGGACATGTCCTTGAGCGGGATGCCGTCCATGCTCAGCCCTCCGCGATCGCCACGGCCAGGGCCATTCCCGCGTCATGGCTGATGGACAGCTGCCAGCGCCGGATGCCCAGGGCCTTGGCCTTGCGGGCCGTCGCGCCGGTGAGTTTCAGGACCGGCCGGCCGGAGCGGTCGGCAAGGATCTCGATCCCCTGCCAGGTCACGCCCGCCGTCCAGCCCGTCCCCAGGGCCTTCATCACCGCCTCCTTGGCCGCGAAGCGCCCGGCCAGGTGGAGGTCGGCGTCGGCGCGTCTGCGCGCCGCGGCCCGCTCCGCCGGCGTGAAGACCCGGGCGTCGAAACGGGAGCCGGCGCGGCGACGGGCGGCCTTGAGGCGGCGGACGGAAGCCAGGTCGGTCCCGAGACCCCGGATCATGTCAGAGAGATGCCTGTGGGGCGGGGAAGTCCCCGATCCACGACACTAGGAGATGGCCTCGGCCCCGCTGACGATCTCGGCGATCTCCTGGGTGATCTGGGACTGGCGGGCCCGGTTGCCCTCGCGCGAGAGGTTCTTGATCATCTCGTCCGCGTTGTCCGTGGCCGACTTCATGGCCAGGCGGCGGGCGGCCTGCTCGCAGGCGGCGGACTCCACGAAGGCCCGATACAGCATCAGCTCCAGCCACTCCGGCACCAGGCGCTCTAGCATCTCGGCGGGCGCGGGGCTGCTGAGCGGCGGGAGGCCCTTCGGCTCGGCCGCGGCGGAGGCCGTCAGGGGCACCGGCAGGACGGGCATGGCCGCCGGCTTCTGGTCGCCTGCGGAGCGGAAGGCCGTGAAGACCAGGGTCAGGGAGCGGATCCGGCCCGCGGCGAAGTCCGCCGCCAGCTCCTGGGCCACGGTGCGCACGTCGGAGAAGCGGGGCTTCTCCTCGAACTGGGTGTACCGATGGCTGACCGCGATCCCCTGGAACTTGCAGAAGCTGAGGCCCTTCTTGCCCGACACGGAGAGGGCCACGGCCCGGCCCGCCTTGCGGTGTTCCTCCATCAGGACGCGGGCCTTCTTGATCACGTTGGTGTTGAAGCCCCCGCAGAGGCCGCGGTTGGCCGTCAGCAGGAGGACGCCCTCCGGGGCCCCCTCGGCACCGGAGCGGGTCAGGGGATGGACGCCGCCGCCCGCCGCCGCGCGGGCGCAGGACTTGAGCAGGGCCTCCACTTCCGCGGAGTAGGGCTGGGCTGCCTTCACCCGGTCCATGGCGCGCTTGAGCTTCGCCGTGGAGACCATCTCCATGGTCTTGGTGATCTGCTTCGTGTTGCGGACCGACTTGATCCGCTTGCGGATCTCCCTGAGCTTCGCCACGGGCTATGCCTTCGCGGCCTGCGCCACGACCTGAGCAACCGGGCGGGGATCCGACGCCTTCCCGGCGAGGAAGGACTGGCGGAAGTCCGTGGCCAGGGCCATGAGCTTCTGCTCCGTGGCCTGGGAGATGGCCTTCTCCTTGGAGATGGCCTCACCCAGCTCGGGATGGCTCTGGCGCACGAACGCCAGGAACTTCTGTTCGAACTCGCGGACCCGCTCCACGGGCACCTCGTCGAGGAGGCCGCGGCCGGCGGCGAAGATGATCATGACCTGCTCCTCGACCGGCATGGGCACGTACTGCCCCTGCTTCAAGACCTCGACCATGCGCTTGCCGCGGTCCAGCTGGCTCTGGGTGGCCTTGTCCAGCTCGGTGCCCATCTGGGCGAAGGCCTCCAGCTCGCGGAACTGGGCCAGGTCCAGGCGCAGGCGCCCGGCCACGCTCTTCATGGCCTTGATCTGGGCGTTGCCGCCGACGCGGGAGACCGAGATGCCGACGTCCACCGCGGGCCGCACGCCCGAGAAGAAGAGGTCCGGCACCAGGTAGATCTGCCCGTCCGTGATGGAGATCACGTTGGTGGGGATGTAGGCCGAGACCTCGCCTTCCTGGGTCTCGATGATGGGCAGCGCGGTGAGCGAGCCCCCGCCCAGGTCGGCGGAGAGCTTGGCGGCCCGCTCCAGCAGGCGGGAGTGCAGGTAGAACACGTCCCCCGGATAGGCCTCGCGTCCGGGCGGGCGGCGCAGGAGGAGCGAGAGCTGGCGGTAGGCCGAAGCCTGCTTCGTGAGGTCATCGTAGACGCAGAGGGTGGCCTTGCCCTCCTTGTACATGAAGTGCTCGGCCATGGCGCAGCCCGCGTAGGGGGCGATGTACTGGAGGGGCGCCGGGTCGGATGCGGTGGCCGAGACCACGATGGTGTAGTCCATGGCCCCGCTCTCCTCGAGCCGCTTCACGACGGAGGCGACGGTGGAGGCCTTCTGTCCGATGGCCACATAGACGCAGATGACCCCGCTCTTCTTCTGGTTGAGGATGGCGTCGACGGCGATGGCGGTCTTGCCGGTGCCGCGGTCCCCGATGATGAGCTCGCGCTGGCCGCGGCCGATGGGGATCATGGAGTCGATGGCCTTGACCCCGGTCTGCATGGGCTCCTTGACCGACTGGCGGTCCGCGATGCCGGGGGCCGGGCTCTCCACCGGGCGGCGCAGGTCGGTCTTGATGGGGCCCTTGCCGTCGATCGGGATGCCGAGGGGGTTGACGACCCGGCCGATGAGGGCGGGGCCGACGGGCACGGAGACGACCCGGCCGGTGCGCTTGACCGAGGCGCCCTCCTGCAGGGTGAGGTAGTCGCCCAGGATGACGGCGCCGATGGAGTCCTCCTCCAGGTTGAAGGCGAGGCCGTAGGCGCCGTTGGAGAACTCCAGCAGCTCGCCGGCCATGGCCTTGCCCAGGCCGTGCACCCGGGCGATGCCGTCGCCGACCTCCAGGACGGTGCCGACCTCCTCGACCGCGAGGGTGGACTTGTAGCCCTCGATCTGCTTCTTGAGGACGGCCGCGATCTCTTCCGAGCGGATCTTCATGTTCAGGCTCCTTGGTTTCTCACGCCGACCATGCGCCCTCGGGGGCGCGGGCATTCATCACGTCACGGGCCATGTCCTGCAGGCGGCGGGCCAGGGAGCCGTCGGCCACCCAGTCGCCCACCTGCAGCTTCAGGCCGCCCAGGATCTCGGGCTTCACCTGCTCCTCCAGCACGACCTC
>JAHFOU010000228.1:3295-4307 GCA_023261525.1 Planctomycetota bacterium
GCTGGAGCTTCCCGGCCAGGGAGGCCTTCACCGCCGAGGACTGGGGCGGCGTCATCGCCGAAGCCGTGGAGGCCAGGACCCTCACCCGGCCCGCGGCGGCGTCGCGGAGGTCACGGAAGGCCTGGTGGATGGCGGGCAGGGAGCCTGCGCGGCCCTTGTCCACGGTCAGGCAGAGGAAGTCCAGGAAGGGCTCCGGGGCCCCCGCCAGGGCCTTCTTCAGGGCCTCCCGCTTGACCGGCGTCGGGAGGTTGGGGGCCAGCAGGAAGCTGCGGATCTCCGGGGCGGACTGCCAGGCCGCCACGAAGGCGTCGAAGGCCTCCTCCGCCTGGAGCACGGAGGCGCCGGAGGCCCCGATCAGGGCTTCGGCGTAGACCTCGGCGACGGGGTCCTTGCGGATCATCCGTTCATCGTCTGCCGTTTGAACTCGCCGAGGGACTCCTGGATCAGCCGGTCCTGGTCGGAGGCCTTGACCTCGCGCCCGAGGATGCGGCTGGCCATGGAGACCGAGAGGGCCGCGGCCTGGGTCTGGAGCTCCTGGACGGCCTTGTCCCCGGCCAGGGCGATCTCCCGCTTGGACCGCTCGGCGGCCTTGGCGGCCTCCTCGCGGGCTTCGGCCAGGATGGTCTCCTTCAACCGGAGGGCGTCCTTCTTCCCCTCGTCCAGGATGGCCTGGGCCTCGCCCTTGGCCTGATCCATGGCGGCCTTGTGCCTGACGAGCAGGGACTCGGCCTCCTTGCGGGAGGCTTCGGCCGCGTCCAGGTCGCCCTTGATCTTCCCCTCCCGCTCCTCGAGGGCATGGAGGATGTGCTTCCAGGCGAACTTGTAGAGCACCGCCGCCAGCACGGTGAACAGGATCACCTGCTGGACCAGGGTGGACATATCCGGAAGGAGCTGAAGCGTCGCCCCTCCCTCATGGGCGGCGTGCGCCGCCTCCCCGACCGCCTCTTCGGCGTGGGCTGCCAACATCATCGAGAGCATGACGGCCCTGGCTACTTGGCCGCCAGCATGAAGC
>JAHFOU010000014.1 GCA_023261525.1 Planctomycetota bacterium
AATCCCTTACCCAGTCAAGACAAAATTCAGTTTCCATCCTTCGCGATCTCCTCATAACCCCTTCACGGCAGACCCCTACCCTACAAAGACGCATCTGGGGCTATCGGCCGGATCGGCAGGAAACTTTACACGGACCTCAGCGGGAAAGGTTCCAGAGAATCCTTGCCCGGGCCAGATCCTGGGGGGTGGTGACCTTGAGATTGCCCCCGGATCCCCGGACCACCCAGACCGGCCGGGAGGCCTCCAGGAGGGCGGCGTCATCCGTGGGAGAGGAACGCATCCCCTCCTGCAACCAGCGTTTACAAGCGGGGGCTATCCAGTCCCTCCGGAAGGCCTGGGGGGTTTGCGCAAGCCACAACTCATTCCTAGGTAATGTGTTAAGTATTCTTCCGTTTCGAGAGACCCGTTTCACGGTCTCCAGGGCCGGCAGGGCCAGGATGGCCGCCCCCTTGCTCCAGGCGGCCGCCGCCACCGCCCTGACTTCGGCGGAGGTGACCAGGGGGCGGGCCGCATCGTGCACCAGGACCAGGCGGCTGGAGGCGGACGTGGCCAGAACCCCCAGGGCCACGGAATGTGCCCGGCTCGAACCTCCCGGGAGGATGCAGGAAACCTTGAGTGATGCGAGAACTTGGCTCCAGCGTCGCTTGACCCCTTCCAGATCCCGGGGGTGGACCAAGAGGACGACCTCCCGGATGAAGCCCAGCCCCCGGAAGGCTTCCAGGGTGCGGATCAGGAGGGGGCGTCCGGCCAGGTCCCGGTAGCTCTTGCGGGTGCGCCCGGGCAGGCGGGAGCTTTCTCCCGCGGCAGGGATCACCAGAGAGGAAGGGGGCAGGGGGGCCACGCGGCCCCATCCTACCAGACTTGCCCCCTTACCCCGACATGCCCTATCCTCCTCTCTTATGCACTCTGGAGCCCCCCGCCTCCAGCCAGGGCCCCGGTTGCGGGCCGGGGCGGTCCCCTACCTGAACGCCAAGCCCCTGACGTCAGGCCTGGCCGCCAGCACTGTCCTGGATCTCCGCGAGGAGGCGCCTTCCCTCCTGGCCGCGGAACTTGCGGAGGGACGCCTGGACCTGGCCCTCCTTCCGGCCTTCGCGGTCCTGGCCCGCCCCGGGCTCAAGGCCGCCGACGGGATCGCCATCGGATCGGACGGTCCGGTGCGCTCCGTCCTGCTGTACTCCCGCCGGCCGCTCGCAAGCCTCCGCACCCTGGCGCCGGATCCCGCGTCCATGAGCTCCAACGCCCTGGTCCGCATCCTCCTGGCCGAGATCCACGGGGTCCGTCCCGCGCCCGCGGCGCCCCAGGAGGCCGAGGCCGTCCTGGTCATCGGGGATGCCGCGATGAAGCCGAGGCCGGGGAACTGGGAGGCGGTCCTGGACCTGGGGGAGGCCTGGCGCTCGCTGACGGGCCTTCCCTTCGTCTATGCGCTGTGGGCCGGACCGGCCCTGGACGCCGCGACGGGGGAGATCCTGCGCACGGCCGCACACAAGGGCCTGGAAGACCGGCCCGGCATCGCGCGACGGGAGGCGGCCGCGCTGGGGCTCGACGAGGCCGAGACCCTGACCTACCTGACCCGGCACATCCGCTACGAGCTGGGGGGGCGGCAACACGCGGGACTGAGGACCTACGCCGGCCTGCTCCGCTCCCACGGCCTTCTGGAGAGCGCCCTTGAGCCGGCCTGGGTCTAGTCCCGTCCTCGGCCTGAGCATCCGCACGGCCGCCGGGGAGCGGACCGAGGAGATCCATGCCGAGGACACGCCCGCGGACCTGGGCCGCGCAGGCTCCTGCCGGGTGGTCCTGGACGACCGGGGTTGCTCCCGGCACCACGCCCGCATCTCCTTCCTGGAAGGCCGCTTCGTCCTGAGGGACCTCTCCAGCGCCAACGGCACCCGCCTGAACGGGCAGCCGGTCCGGGAGGCCACGCTCGCGGCGGGGGACCGCATCGCCCTGGGCGGGGTGGAGATCGGCGTCTCCCTGCCGGAGCCTCCGCCTCCGGTCATCCTGCTCCTGACGCAGGGCCAGGGCAGGGAAGAGGCCCTGTACGAAATCGATACCGATTCCGTCCTGGTGGGGCGGTCCGGGGCCTGCGGGATCCGCCTGTCGGACCCGGCCTGCTCGCGGCGCCAGGCCCTTCTCCGCCGTTCCCCGAAAGGCCTGCGCCTGAAGGTGCTCGGCGGCTCCACCCTCCTCAACGGCACACCCGTCCGGGAGGCCCTGCTGGCCGAGGGGGACGTCCTGAGCTTCGGAACCGCGACCCTGGCCGTGAGGCCGGCCCAGGCGCCGGAGGATTCCGGACTGGAGGCTCCGGTGCGGCACCGGGTCCGACGCGCGCGCCGGCCCGAGTCCGCTCTCCCGATGCTCGCGGGGATCGGCCTCTGCGTCGCGGCCGGCGCGATGGCGTGGGTCTGGGCGACGCATCCGTCCTCGCCGGCGGGGATCCCGGACCGGACCCAGGCCGGGCCGAGCCGGACGGTCCCGCTCCCGCCGCCGCCCGCGACCGAGGCGTCCTCCGTCGAGCCGCGCCGGACGGCCCTGGCGGCGATCCGCGCCGACCAGGACGCGCCTCCCGAGAAGCTCGACCTGCTGAGATCCCGCTGTTGGGATTTGATCCAGCGTTTCCCCGACACCGAGGAGGCTACCGAAGCCCTCCGCATCGTCCAGGCCGCCCAGAAAAAATGGGAGAGCCTCCAGGACGCGCGATGGATCGAAGCCCGGAAGGCCGTCGAGGAGCTGTGCGGCGGCGGCGAGCTCCGCCAGGCCCGCGCGGTCCTGACGGCCTTCCTCGGCAACGCCGGCCGCGTCCACGAGCGGGAGGGGCAGGCCCTGCTGCTGGAGCTGGACCGCTGCATGGAACAGGAGTACGGCCAGGCCGAGGAGGCCGCCATGGCCCAGGCCCGGGCCGGACGCTTCGCGGAGGCCCGCGCCGCGCTCACCACCCTGAAGGCCCGGTACGCCGGACTTCCCTGGGGCAGTGCGGCCCAGGCCCGGCTCTCCGAACTGGGCCCCATGGAAGAGGAGCGCCGCCAGCTCATCCTGACCGAAGAGACGCGCCGACGGGAGGAGGCAGAAGCCAAGCTGGCCGTGGAGGAGAGGCGGCAACAGCGCGTGCGCTGGGCAACGGACCAGGGCCGCCTCCTTCAGATGCTCTCTCCCTGGTCGCCGAAACAGGAGAAGGAGAGACGGACCTGCTTCGAGGCCATCGCCGCGGTGGACCCGG
Organism: Planctomycetota bacterium; assembly: GCA_023261525.1. Taxonomy (GTDB): domain Bacteria; phylum Planctomycetota; class SBBH01; order JAHFOU01; family JAHFOU01; genus JAHFOU01. The sequence goes on from JAHFOU010000014.1 coordinate 3,215, forward strand.
CGCTCTCGCCTCCGCTGGCGGAGGGTCTGGCCAAGGCCCACAGGGACCTGCTGGCCCGCCTCAAGACCCGGCTGGGTGCCGCCGAGATCCGGGACCTCCGGGATCGCCTGCGGGGCAACCTGGACCTGCGCCGCAAGGAGGCCCTGGACCTGATCCGCGACGAGGTGCGCTACCCATACCTGCACGGACAGGCCAACCCCTATGGCCCGGACGGCCCCAAGGTCCAGCGCGAGGTCGATGACCTCGTCTCCCGGGTGGAGGAGGCCTATCGTCCCACCCAGGAGGCCGTCCGCGCCCTCCGTGAGAGCAAGGGGACGGGGGAGGTCCTGGCCGGCGTCGAGGAGACGGAGGAGTACCTGACCCGCTCCGGCGCCGCTCCGGCGCACACGGACTCCCTGCAGGGCCTGTTGGAAAAGGTCTTCGCCGACGCCTTCGATTTCGCGAAGGAGGCGGAGGCACTCCGCACGAACGCCGAGGTCATGACCCAGGTCGCCGCCGATGCCCGCCGCCTCAGGGCCGAGGGCGTCCTGGATGCGGAGGAGGAGGACTGCATCCTGATCACGAACCGCTACCGCATCATGATGGGCCTCGACCCCCTGAGGATCGATCCGCGCCTGTTGAAGGCCTCCCGGGGACACAGCGACGACATGACGGCGAGGAACTATTTCGCCCACAACGATCCGGAGGGCCGGGGGCCGGGGAACCGCGCCCAGGCGGCGGGCTTCTCCGGGGCCGCGGGGGAGAACATCTACATGGGCTCGCCTTCCGGACGGGCGGCCTTCGAAGGCTGGAGGCACTCCTCCGGGCACCACCGCGCCATGCTGGGGGCGATGTGGACCGTGATCGGCGTCGCCCGCCGCGATGCCCGTTGGACGATGATGCTCGGCGCGCCCTAGGGCGCGGGGTGGAGGGTGACCGGGAAGACGCCCCCCTCGTCCTCCTCGACGGGAGGAGGGGGAGGGGCGGGGGCCTTGGCGCGGGCGCGGCCGAAGGTGAACGCGAAGACGCCCACGGCGGCCGCCAGCAGGGCTAGGCGCACCCAGCCGCCCAGGCCGACGGGCCCGAAACGCCGGGGAGAGGGCGCCTCGGCCTCCCGGGCGCGATCCTCCCGGTCGAGGGACCTGCGCATGCGGTACAGCTCCACCTGCTCCAGCCGGCAGTCCGCGCAGGCGGCGACGTGGGCCTCCACCTCGTCGAGTTCCTGGGGATCCAGGGTCCCGTCCACGGCGCCCAGCAGGGCGGCACGGATCTCCTCGTGGGTCATGCCCCCAGCATACAGCATTTTCCCTTCCCGCGGTCCCATGCCCGGCATACCCTATCGCGCATGAAGATCCTGCGCCAGGTCCTCGGCGTGCTCAGCCTGACCCTGGGCCTGGTCCTGCTCGGGGAATGCGCCGCCCACACCGCCCGCGCCCTGCTCCATTTCCATCCGGACGGGGGCTCCTCCGGCCTCCTGCTGAGGGCCGCCTTCTTCGCTCCCCAACAGCACGGCGGGGCCTACAACATCCTTCTCGGCTCCGGGATCGCCCTGCTCCTCCTGGGCATGTTCCTCACCCGGGCCTGGACCCTGCCGTTCTTTGCCTTCGGAACCGCCTGCCTGACCCTCTTCGGAGGCATGGTGGTCGAGCGGGCCGTCGGCCCCCGCGGCGCGGAAGCCTCGGTGCTCCAGGACGGGGTCTCCGGGATCTGGGGGATCTGGGGGCGCGAGGACGCCTTGATCATGCTCTGGATGGGGATCGCCGCGCTGATGGCCGGACTCTTCGCCCCTCTCGTCTTCCAGAAGCGTCCGGCGGCGGCCACGCCCAAGGGCGCCAGGCCTTCCCGGCGGAGCACGGACGTCGGGGCCGAGCCCATGGACCGCATGGAGCACACGGCGCGCACGCCCCTTCCCGCCGGGGAGGCGAAGGCCGAGACCTCGGTGGACCTGGACCTCTCCCCGGATCTGGAAACCTCGGAGGTCCACCTCCAGCAGACGGATCCCGACCCCCTGGCGGGGGAACCGGGGCCGTCCCCGCTCGAGGAGCCGTCCTCCCCCACGCCTCCGTCCGAGGATTCCCCCTATGTGATGGAGGTGGAACCGCCTCCGGCCCCTCCGATCCCCGCGCCCGAGCCGGAGCCTGCCCCCATGCCGCCCGAGCCCGAGGAGCCGGAGCCGTCCAGGGTCCTGCCCGCGGCGGGCCTCGTCCTGGGCCTGGCCTCCCTGGGGGCCTGCGCCGCGTCCGGACTCTGCGCCCTGGCACCTTCCGCGGCGGGACAGGTGTGGGCGGGGGGGGTGGCCGCCGGCCTGGGCGGGATGGGCCTGACCCTGTTCTCCCGCCCCTTCAAAACCCTGGGATGGGCGGCGGTGGGGATCAACGTGGCGGGCCTGGGCGGGGCCGCGGCCCTGCTCGCCCTGGGAGGCGGATGACATGGCCGGGAAACTCCTGCGTTGTCCCAAGTGCAAGGCCCAGCTGAGGGCGCCCGAGGCCGCCGTCAAGGTGAAGTGCCCGAAGTGCGCGGCCGTCCTGAGGGTGCCCGGCGCCCCCCAGGCTCCCCAGCCCGTACCCGTGCCGCCTCCCGCCCCGCCGCCAGAGCCGGAGCCGCCACCGATCGAGGAGTTTCCTCCGCTCGACGAGGCGCCCCCTCCCGAAGAGCCCCCCCCGGAAGATGTCCCGCCACCGCCGGAGGAGCCGGCCCCCGAGCCGGACCTTCCCGAGGCTCCCGCCGTGGCCCCCAGGCCGCCCGAGCCCAAGACGCCCCAGGTGCCCTGGCACTGGGAACAGAAGCGCAAGCGCCCCTTCCCCGTCGTCGCGGTCGTCCTGCTGGTGATCGCGGCGGCGGTGCTCGCCGCGGCCCTCCTTCAGCCGGACCTGGCGACCTGGGTCGGCCAGAGGGCCGCCAAGGCCCTGGGCCGCGCTCCCTGATGGCCTTCTGCCTCCCCTGCGGAAGCCCCCTCGAGGCGCGGCAGTTGGAGGGACGTCTCCGCGAGATCTGCTCGCGCTGCGGCTGGGTGCGCTACGTCAATCCCGTTCCCGCCGCGGCGGCCATCGTGCGCCTGGACTCCGGCGTGGTCCTGGTCAAACGGGCCCTGGACCCCGGAGCCGGGGACTGGTGCCTGCCCGCGGGCTTCCAGGAGGACGACGAATCCTCCGAGGAGGCCTGCGTGCGGGAGACCCTGGAGGAGACCGGGCTGAGGGTGGCCGTGCGGCGCCTGCACGGGCTCTACTTCGGGAAGGACGACCCGAGATGCCGGGTGGTCCTGGCCGTCTACGACACCGAGGTCCTGGGCGGCACCCTCCAGGGTGGTGACGACGCCCTGGAGGCCAGGGTCTTCCCCCTGGACGCCCTGCCGGCCAACGTGGCCTTCGCCAACCATCGCCGCGTCCTGGCCGACCTCCGGGACGCACCCTAGGGCATGACGGCCAACCTCCAGCAACTGCACGACGCGCTCCAGCGCATCCCGGACTGGGTCCGCCTGCTCGCGGCCCTGGCCGCCATCGTCGCGATGGCCCGGGGGCGCATGAAGCCCGGATGTGCCCTGGCCCTGGGCGCCTGCCTCCTGGCCCTGCTCTACGACCAGCGGGGGGAGCCCTTCCTCAACGCCGTGACCCTGGGCGCCACGGGCCGCGAGACGGTGCGCCTCCTGCTCTCCTTGGGGGCCCTTGCCTGGCTGGGCGGGGTCCTGGCGGAAGGCCGGGCGGCCGAGAGGCTCCACGGCGCCTTCGGAGGCCTGACGTCCGGGGTCGGCGCCGTCCTGGAGCCCCTGGCCGCCGGGTTCCTTCCCGTCCCCCCCGGCGAGGATGCCGCCCGGCCCTGGTTCTCCCGGATCCCGGCCCTGGCCCTTCCCCTGGGTGGGGCCATGGTGCTGGCCGCGGACCTCGGCGGATTCTCCCTGGCCCAGACCGCCCACATCCTGGCCCCCCTGGCCGCGGCCCTGCTCGCGGTCGGTCTGATCTGTTTCCGGAGCGCCGAGGAGAAGACGCCGGAGACGGCCGTCGCCCCGAAGGACAGCGGCCTCCTCCCGGCGCTTCCCGGGATCCTGGCCGCCGCGGTGGCTCTGCTCCTGGTCCAGCGGGAGATCCCCGAAGTCCGGGCCGATTCCCTGGTGGGGCGGACCTCCGAAGGCCTGGCCGGACTCCTGCCCCCCTTGGCCGCGGGGGCCACCCTGGGCACCCTGCTGGCCGCGCGGGCGCTGGGGATGGGCCCGGGGACCCTGTTGCGTCTCCTGAAACGGGCCCTCTCGCCGGACCTCCTGGCCCTGGCCGCGGGTGCCAAGATCCTCCAGCAGACGGCCAGGGTCTCCGCCTCCTCGATCCCCATGCGGACCCCGGCGGAAGCCGCGGCCGAACTCCTCTTGCGGCTGGGGCCGGGCACGGCCGTGCTGGCGCTGGTCTTCCCGGCTGTCATCGCTTTCCTGGCGAGGGATGCCTTCACGGCCCTGGCCTGCAGCCTGCCCTTCCTCCTTCAGAAGGAGGTCGGCCCGACGTTCGCGCTGGTCTGCGCGGGGTCCTGGTTGGGGGCGGCGCTCTCTCCCAAGGAGACCCGCACGGCCCTGGCCCTTCCGGTCGCGCTCGGCGCCCTCGCGGCCGCCCTGCTCTGCCGCTAGGGCTTCGGGGGCAGCGCCGGCGGAGGGAACCAGCGGATGCGCAGGGCATAGGCGCCCGGCTGGGACGTGCCGGAGCACGCCGCGCGGCCGCAACGCTTCGCCAGATCCTCCGGAGAGGGCATCGCGGGCCCGCCGCCGCCGCCCATGGCCATCATCATCTGCATGGGCACCAGCGCCGTGGACAGGGAGATCCCCAGGGAGGAGGCCGCGGGATTCCCCCAGCCCAGGGATCCGGCGCCGTCGTCGGGCAGGGCCTGGAGGTCGGCCTTCACCTCCGGACGGTCCCAGGGCGAGGCCCCGGGCTTGAGGATGCGCCGGACCGCATCCTCCAGGGGACCCGGCTCCCCGATGCAGACCAGGAGCCAGTTCCCGGCCAGGGCGTAGTGGTACTGGAACGAAATGCCCATCCCGCCGTCCTGGGTGAAGCTGTGCAGGGTGGCGCCCAGGATGTCCTTGTGGGTATAGGGCGGCTGGGCCGGCGGGGGCATCCCCTGCTCCTTCCGCATCTCGTCCATCCTCTCCATGCCCTGGATCATCTTCTCCCGGAAGACGTCCAGGGCCTTGGAGAACACCTGGGGGTCCTTCACCGAGACGGCTTCCAGGAGTCCATAGGGCAGGATCTGCTTGGGATCCCTGCGCGGGAAGCCGGCCCAGGCGGTCTCGTCGCCCAGGCTCCCCAGGACAGCCTTGAGGTCCAGGCCCGCGTCCTTGTTGAACTCGGCTAGCCAGGCGGCGAATCCGGCCTGGGCCTTCGGGCCCAGGTCCTGGGCGACAGCTTCGACGGCCGCCAGGAGATCCCCGTAGCTGAGGCGGTCGGCGCCCAGCCAGGCGGCATCCGGAGGCAGGAAGGAGGGACGGGGGCAGGGGCCGGGACTCAGGGTCAGGACGCGCAGGAAACCGTCCGGGCGTCCATAGAGGAGCCCCAGGTCCAGGTCGACGGCGCCGCCGCCACCCTTGGCCGGGGACAGGGCCGCGTAGCCCGATCTCAGGGAGTCCAGGGCCAGGGCCTTGGCCAGGCCGGCGGGAGGGGGGACGTCCCGGTCCCGCTTCCCCTCCGGAAGGTCCGAGACCTGGGCGAGGGCCTTGGAGGCCTGGGAGGCCAGGGCCTCCAGGTCGAGGAAGCAGAGGACCTGGGCCTGGGGCACGCGGCGGGAGACCTCCTGGAACCGGGGATTGTCCGCCAGGGAGGATTCGGATCTCCCGCGCTTCAGGGCCTGGACGGCGCGCTGCAACAGGGGCACCGGCTCGTCCCCGAAGGCCAGGGCCAGGCGCCCGGAGACCAGGGCCCAGGCCGCGGACTGGGGCTCCCCGGGATCCTTCAGGACCCTCAAGGTCCCGCCTTCGAAATCCTCCTTGGAAACCACCACCGTCTTGGGAAGCTTGCGCAGGGCGAGCCCCTCCAGGACCTGGAAGGCCTCCGGCACCACCTCCGCCAAAAGCAGGGCGTCGACGGGGGTTTTCCCGGAAGGCGCATCGTACAGGCTGCGGATCTGGACGCCGATCTCCTCCGCCCCCACCACCCCCAGGGCCAGCTGGCCCTTCAGGGCGGGCTTCAGGGCCTGGAGCAGGTCCGCGACCTCCGTCTCCTCCTCCCCCATCCCGCCCACCATACGAAGGGCTCCCTTGGCCTGGCCCAGCACATCGGGAAAGGAGGTCCTCTCCCAGGCCGACGCGAGGCAGGGAACGTCTCGGACCACCAGGACGGCGGCGGCGGACCCGGGAAGGCAGGCCTCCAGGGGAGAGGGCGGGGCCGGCGGCCCCTCCGCAAGCAGGGGGAGGGCGAACAGGGCGGCCAGCAGGGGGATGGATTTCATCCCGCCATGCTACCCGCCCGAGGCCTCGTGGAGAAAGGCCTTGGTGACGTCCTCGCGGGGGGCGGTGAAGACCTGCTCCGGGGGGCCGGACTCGGCGATGCGGCCGGCGTGCAGGACGTGGACCGTGCGGGCCACCGCACGCGCGAATCCCATCGCATGCGTGACCACCACCATGGTCTGGCCCGCGCGGGCCAGGTCGGCCATGACGGCCGTCACCTCCGCCGCCATCCGGGGATCCAGCGCGCTCGTGGGCTCGTCGAAGAGGATCGCCTCGGGCTTCATCGCAAGGGCCCGGGCGATGGCCACCCGCTGCTGCTGTCCCCCCGAGAGCTGGTCCGGCCGGGCCTGGGCCCGCGTCCCCAACCCCACCCGCGCGAGCAGGACCTGGGCCTCGGCCTCGGCCTCCTCCCGGGGTCGGCCCAGGGCGTAGCGGGGCCCCGAGGCGACGTTCTGGAGGGCCGTCATGTGGGGAAAGAGGTAGAACTGCTGGAAGACCATGCCGAGGCGGCGCCTCAGGGCCGTCAGCTCCGCCTCGTCCCGCCGTCCAGGCAGGAGGCGATGCCCCGCGACATCGATCTGGCCGGCATCGAAGGTCTCCAGGCCGTTGAGGCAGCGCAGGAGGGTACTCTTGCCTCCGCCCGAGGGCCCGAGAAGGACGGCCGTCTCCCCCTTCGCGACGGAGAGGCTGATCCCGTCGAGGACCTTCAGCGCGCCGTGGGACTTCAGGATCCCCCTGGCCTCGATCATGCGATCCTCCCATGGCCCAGCCTGCGCTCAAGGCGCCGGGCCAGCAGGGACATCGGATAGCTCATGGCCAGGTACAGGAAGGCGGCCATGAGCCCGAGCTGGAGGACCTCCCGGGGGTGGTCGTTGTAGAGCCTGTTGTACGCCCCCGTCAGGTCCACCACCGCGATCACCGAGCAGACCGAGGTGTCCTTGAACAGGGCGATGAAATCGTTGGTGACCGGCGGGATCACGATGCGCAGGGCCTGGGGGACCACGACCCGCCAGAGGGCCACGCGGGGCGCCATCCCCAGCGAGAGCGCGGCCTCCCACTGTCCTTTCGGAACAGCGAGGAGACCGGCGCGGTAGTTCTCGGCCTCGTAGGCGGAGTAGTTGATGGCCAGGCCCAGGACCCCGGCCCAGAAGGCCGGGATGCGGATCCCGATGCCGGGCAGGAGGTAGTAGATGACGAAGAGCTGAAGGAGGAGGGGGGTGCCGCGCAGGAATTCGACGTAGACCTCCAGCGGGATGCCCAGCCATCGGGGCCCGTAGAGGCGCCCCAGGGCGACGAGGAGGCCCACGAGCATGGCCAGGGGCATGGAGAGGACGGCCAGCTCCAGGGTGGTCCAGGCGGCCTTCGCCAGGAGGGCGAACCAGCGCAGGGGCTCCGTCGGGGCCCTCGGCGCGGAGGCGGCGGCGGGAGGCCAGTGGGCCCCGATCGCGACGAGGGATTCCTGCTCGGGGCTCCAGATCCCGTATTTCGCGTAGATGCGGCGGAGGGTCCCGTCGAGGAACATCCCCCGCAGGGCCTCGTTGATCCGCGCCTTCAGGCGCTCGTCGCCCTTTCGGGTGAAGATCACGTACCAGCCGGGGGCCACGGGATCGCCGACCCGCACAAGGGCCGGGAACTGGGGGCCGTAATGGACCGCGATGGGCAGGTCCTGGACCGTGGCGTCGAGCTGGCCCTGCTCGACCAGGCGCAGGACGTTGGTGACGCCGTCGTACCCGAGGATCTCGACGGACTCCCCCAGGCGCTCGCGCACGCAGCGCTCGGCGGCGGACCCGGAAAGCACGCCGACGCGCTGGCGCCGGCCCTCGCGGGGCCTGCGGAGGTCCTCCCAGGAGGACAGGCCGTCGGACTTCCGGGCCATCAGCTGGAGGGTGTAGACGTAATAGGGGACGCTGGAGGGCCAGGAGGCCTCCCGCTCAGCCGACCACTCGTAGCCGTTGAGGACGATGTCCGCCCCGCCGCGGTCCATGAGCTGGGGAAGTTTGTCCCACTGGCCCTGGACGAAGGCGTCCTTCACCCCAAGGCGCCCGGCCAGCTCCCGGGCCAGCTCGACCTCGAACCCGGTCAGGGCCCCGTCCGGGCCGTCGAAGATGTAGGGGCCGCCCCCGCTCGCGTCCCCGGCCCAGCGCAGGACGCCGCGCACGCCGACCTCGTCCAGGGTGTCCGCCCCCAGGGGCAGGACGAGGAGGAGAAGAAGGAGCGCGAGGAGGCCCCGCCTCACGTCCCGCGCAGCCCCAGCTTGCTCACCTTGTAGCGGATGGACCTGAGCGACATGCCCAGAAGGACGGCGGCCTGGGTGAGGTTCCCGTCGGTGCGCTCCAGGGCCTGGCGGAGGTAGTGGCGCTCCAGATCCTCCAGGGCGGCCTCCAGATCCAGCCCCTCGGCCGGAAGGGTCTGGGGCGGGAGGCCCTGGCCCCCCGCCAAGGGCGGCGGGGAGGACGGCCCCGACGCCGGCCGCGAAAGGCCCAGGTCGGCGACATCGATCAGCCCCGACGAGGACAGGGCCACGGCCCGCTGGAGGGTGTTGGCCAGCTCCCGGATGTTGCCGGGCCAGTCGCCGGCCATCAGGGCTTCCATGGCGGCATCGGTGATGCGGGTCGCGGGTCGGCCCATGCGCTTGGCGTACAGGTCCAGGAAGTGCCCGGCCAGCAGGGGGATGTCCTCCCGCCGCTCCCGCAGGGGGGGCAGGCGGATGGGGATGACGTTCAGGCGGTAGTAGAGGTCGGCCCGGAAGGTCCCCGCCGCCACGGCCGCCTCCAGGTCCCGGTTCGTGGCCGTCACGAAGCGCACGTCCACCTGGCGTGGCTTGGTCTCCCCGACGGGCGTCACGGCCCTGTCCTCGAGCACGCGCAGGAGCTTGGACTGCAGGGAGAGCGGCATGTCCCCGATCTCGTCCAGGAAGAAGGTCCCCTTGTCCGCGGCCTCCATCAGCCCCTTCTTGGCGGTCACGGCCCCCGTGAAGGCTCCGCGCGCGTGGCCGAAGAGCTCGCTTTCCAGCAGGGTCTCGGGAAAGGCGGCGCAGTTCACCGTCACGAAGCTCTCCTGGGCCCTCAACGAGGCGTCGTGGAGGGCCCGGGAGATCAGCTCCTTACCCGTCCCGCTCTCCCCGGTGACCAGGACCGTGGAGTCGGTGGGCCCCACCCGGCGGACCAGCTCGGCGACCTGGCGCATGACGGGCGCGTGCCCCACCCAGTCGCGCGGGGCGGGAGGCGGCCCCCCGCCCGCCTCGCGGTGCCTCCTCAGGCGCGCGATGGCGCGCTCGACCGCGGCCCGCACCTGGTCGTTGTCGAAGGGCTTCTTCAGGAAGTCGTACGCCCCCAGCCGCATGGCCTCCACGGCGTGGTCGAAGCCCGCGAAGGCCGTCAGCACGATGACCGGCACGAGGAGGTCCAGGGCCTTGATCTGCCTCAGGAGCTCCATCCCGTCCATGCCGGGCATCTTGAGGTCCTGGAGCACCAGGTCCGCCCCGTGGGCTCGGAAGGCCGCCAGGGCCGCCGCGCCGTCGGGGGCGGTCGTCACCTCGTAGCCCGCCCGCGTCAGCAGGAGGGAGAGCAGTTCCCGGACGTTCTCCTCGTCGTCCACCACCAGGATGCGCCCCTTCTCAGGCATGGACCCCCTCCGGGAAAAGGACCTCGAAGCAGGCCCCGCGCTCGGACGTCCCCAGTCGGACCTCGCCGCCGTGGGCCGTCGCCACCCGATTGGCCAGGGCCAGCCCCAGCCCGGTCCCGCGCGGCTTGGTCGTGAAGAAGGGCTCGAAGATGCGGCCGCGGGCCTCGGGCGGGATGCCGGGGCCGTCGTCGGCCACCTCCACACGGAGGTTCCGGCCCGCGCGGGCCGCCCCCACATGGACCTCCCGGGCCCCGGACTGGACCGCGTTGATGAGGAGGTTCAGGAAGAGCTGTTGGAGCTGGCCGGGGTCCCCGGCCAGGGACATCCCCGCCGGAGCCGACACCCGGAAACGGATCTCCCGGGCGTCCTCCCGGCTCTTCGCCACCGCGACCGCCTCCTCCAGCAGGGCGCCCAGGTCGCACCGCGACGTCCGCGGCGCCTCCAGGCGGGCATAGGCCAGGAAGTCCCCAAGGATGCGGTCCAGGCGGTCCGACTCCTTCAGGATCATGGCGCTCAAGCGGGGGTCGGGGGCCCGCGCCAGCTCCTGGGCGGCGCCGCGGAGGGAGGCCAGGGGATTGCGGATCTCGTGGGCGATGCCCAGGGCCAGCCGGGCCGAGGCCTCCAGGCGCTCCGCCCGGCGCTCGGCCGCCGCGGCCTCCCGCTCCCGGGTCAGGTCCGTGACCAGGATCACGGTGCCCCTCCGCCTCGACCCGTCCGTCAGCGGCGAGACCTGGACCGCCAGCGGCAGGGTCCCTACCGTCTGGGTCATCTGGAGGGGCGCCGAGGACGCCAGGGCCGGCAGGAGCCAGGAGGAGACCTCGGGCGCCTGGAGGGCATCCGCCAGGGGGCGGCCGGCCTCCGCTCCCGCCAGGCCGAGGCAACGCTGGGCCTGGGCATTGACCACGATCAGGTTGCCGCGGAGGTCCACGGCCAGCACCCCCTCGGCCATGTGGTCCAGGACCTCGCGGACCAGGACCTGCTCGCGGGAGAGGCGGGCCACCAGGAGGGTGGCCAGGAAGGCCACCGCGTGGAGGGCCGCCGTCTCCAGCAGGAGATGGCCCAGGAACCACCCCAGCCCCCGGTTCCAGAAGGGGCTGGCCTGCTCCGGAAGGAGCGGCGGGGGGGCCTGGACGAGGGCCGCGGCCCGGTAGAAGCCGGTCACCGCGCAGAGGGCCAGGACCATGGCGGAGGCATGGAGCAGGGGCGCGCGTCCGCCCAGCAGGAAGGCGGCCCCCAGCACGGCGGTGAAGGTGAGGGGCAGGAAGGGACTCCCGGCCCAGCCGGTCAGGTAAACCAGGAAGGTGACCGCGACCGCATCGGCCAGGAGGAGCCCCTGGGCCAGGGCCCTCAGGGGCCGGGGCCTCAGCGGGACCAGGAGAAGGGACAGGCCCGAGAGGGCCCAGGCGGCCAGGACGGCCAGCAGGAGGTGGAGGGTCCCCGCCTGGAGGGGAGGGGCCAGGACGGCGCCCCCGGCCGCCGCCACGGCCAGGACGGCCCGGCCCAGGACCCAGGCCCTCACACGCTGGAGGTACTCGACCGTCTGGGCGGGCGGAACCCCCATGCGACCCTAGTGCTTCTTCCCGATCTGGGCGGGCAACTGGAAGATGGGCAGGAAGATGGCCGCGACCACGCACCCGACGATGGCGCCCATGACCGAGATCAGGATGGGCTCGATCAGGGCCGTGAGGCCCTTCACCGTCGCGGAAACCTGCTGCTCATAGAACTCCGCGATCTTGGAAAGCAGGGTCTCCAGGGCCCCGGTCTTCTCCCCGATGGCGACCATGCGCACCACCATGCTCGGGAAGACGGGCGCCTCCCCCAGGGGCTTGGCCAGGGGATCCCCCTGGCGCACGGCGTCGCGGGCATGGAGGACGGCCCGCTCGATCACCTGGTTGCCCGCGGTGGAGGAGACGATCTCCAGGGCCCCCAGCATGGGCACCCCGCTCTGGATCAGGGTCGAGAAGGTCCTCGAGAAGCGGGCCAGGGCGATCTTCTTGATCAGGGGCCCGCAGACGGGGAGCCTCAGCATCATCACGTCCACCCGGTAGTGCCCGGCCGGCGTCCTGCGGTAGGCGATGAACCCCACGACCGCGAGGATGATGCCGGCCAGCACCCAGAGCCCCTGGGAGGTCAGGAAGCCGCTGACGGCCAGGACGAGCTTGGTCGGGGCGGGCAGGTCGGCATGCAGGGAGTCGAACAGCTTCTTGAAGATGGGGACCACGTACAGCATCAGGAAGACGGTGATGCCCAGGATCAGGAACATCGAGATGGCCGGGTACATCATGGCCGACTTGACCTCGCGCTTGATCGCGGCGGTGGACTCCTGGTACTCGGCCAGGCGCTGGAGGATCTCGTCGAGCTTGCCCGAGGCCTCCCCCGCCTTGACCATGTTCGTGTAGATGGGCGGGAAGATCTTGGGATAGAGGCCGAAGGACTCGGACAGGTCGCCCCCGCCCCGGATGCCCTCCACGATGCGCTCCAGGGCCCTGCGGAAGCCGGGGTCCTCCGTCTGCTCGGACAGGATGGACAGGGCCTCCAGGATGGGGATGCCGGCCGAGATCATGGTGGCGAACTGCCGGGTGAAGATGACGAGGTCGTCGCCCTTGAGACGGGGCTTGGGGTCCTTCTTGGACTGGAAGAGGCCTCCGGAGGGCTTCTTGACCTTCCCCTCCTCCTCCAGGGAAAGCGGGGTCACCCCCTGGCGGCGCAACTGGGCCAGGGCGTCCTTCTGGTCCTGGGCGGCCAGGGTGCCCGAGGTGGGGGCGCCTCCCGCGCCGCGGGCGCTGTAGCGGAACTGTGGCATGCCCCCAGTATACGCCCGTCCGGGCTAGTCGGGCATGGTGATGCTGAGGATCTCCTCGATGGAGGTCCGGCCGCGCATGGCATTGAGAAGGCCGCAGCGGCGCAGGGTGATCATGCCCTCCTCCAGGGCCTTGGCCTTGATGTCCATGGAGGACTTCCCCTGGATGATGAGGCGGGCGATCTCGTTGGTGACCGGCAGGGTCTCCAGGAGCGCGAAGCGGCCCTTGTAGCCGTTGGTGCAGCGCGTGCACCCCTTGGGCCGGTAGAAGGTCTTCCCGTCGAACTCCCCGCCCAGATAGCCCACCGCCAGCAGGCGCTCGGGGGGGGGCTGGAAGGCCTCCTTGCACTCGTCGCAAAGCTTGCGGGCCAGGCGCTGGGCCGAGACCAGCAGGGTGGAGGAGGCGACCATGAAGGGATCCACCCCCATGTCCACCATGCGGGTCACGGTGGAGGGCGCGTCGTTCGTGTGCAGGGTGGAGAGCACCAGGTGCCCCGTGAGGGCGGCCTTCACCGCGATCTCGATGGTCTCCAGGTCGCGAATCTCGCCGACCATGATGGTGTCCGGGTCCTGGCGCAGGATGGAGCGCAGGGCCGCCGCGAAGGTCAGCCCGCGCTTGACGTTCACGGGGACCTGGTTGACCCCCTCGAGCTGGTACTCGACCGGCTCCTCCACCGTGACCACGTTCTCGGTGATGGAAAGCATCTCCTTGAGCGCCGAGTAGAGGGTAGTGGACTTCCCGGACCCCGTCGGGCCGGTGACCAGCACCATCCCGTAGGAGGCGGCGGTGGCC
>JAHFOU010000229.1 GCA_023261525.1 Planctomycetota bacterium
AGCAGACCCTGGCACCCATGGTGTCGGCCTACTTCAAGAACGTCGCTCAGACCAGGACCCTGATCCAGCTCAGCCAGGAGCGCAGCAAGATCCGGGACGTCTCCAGCCTGGAGATGAAGGAGAAGTTCGCCCACTACAACCTGGAGCTGGAGGAGGTGCTCATCGGGACGCCCCGCTCCTCGGAGGGGGACAACAAGATCGAGACCATCCTGACCCAGCTGAGGTCGCGGCAGGTGGCGATGGAGCAGATCGAGACCTACGACCGCCAGGAGAAGGCTGCGGCCAAGGAGCGCGAGCTCCGCGAGACCGAGGCCCGGGCCCGCCAGCAGCAGAGCATCACGGAGTCCGAGCTCAGCATCACGGTCCAATCCAACCAGGGGAAGGCCGAGTATCAGCGCTCCCTCCAGGAAGCCGCCAAGATCCGCACTATGGCGGAGGCGGAAGGAAGCAAGGTCCAGATCATGGCCGGCGCCGAGGCGGGAAAGATCCGGGCCATCGCGGAGGCGGAAGCCGAACGCGCGGCCCGCGTAGGCATCGGCCAGGCCGTCGCCATCGAGGAGCAGGTCCGGGCCTACGGCGGGCCGCAGTTCCAGCTTACGCAGCAGGTGATGAACCGCTTTGCCGAGGCCATCCAGCAGTCCGGGGCCGATGTCGTGCCCAAGGTGGTCATCTCGGGCAAGGACGGAGGCGGGTCGGGCGGCGGGGTCATGGAAGCGCTTCTCACGATGCTGCTTTCGGACAAGGTCACCCAGAGCCTGGGGAGCCACACCCAGTCTCCCCGGAGCCCCGAGGTGGAGGCGATGCGGGATCAGATCAAGGACAAGACAAAGGGCTAGGACGGCTGCGCGGATCCCCCTTCCCGTCCGCCGGCCCAGCGGATAGAGTCCCCGCCATGTCCATCCGCCAGGAGATCGGTCCCGACAACATCGCGGTCTGGTGGTTCGACGCGGAAGGCAAGCCCGTCAACACCCTGTCGCGGGCCGTCATGGTCCGCCTCGAGGAGCTGGTCGCCGAGGCCGGGAGGCATCCGGGCCTGGCCGGCATCATCCTCGCCAGCGCCAAGCCGTCCAACTTTATTGCCGGCGCCGACCTGGACGAGATGCGCGGGATGCTGGAGCGCCCGGACGCCGCAGCCCAGGCCCGCCAGGCCTCGGCCCTGGGGCACCGGGTCTACTCGGCCCTGGAGGCCCTGCGCGTGCCCACAGTCGCCGCGATCCGGGGCGGCTGCATGGGCGGGGGGACCGAGCTGGCCCTGGCCTGCCGCTGGCGCCTGGCTGCCGACGACAACGAGACCAAGATCGCCCTGCCCGAGACCCAGCTCGGCATCCTGCCCGCCTGGGGGGGATGCACCCGCCTGACGGCCCTGGCCGGGGTCCGGGTCTCCCTGGACATGATCCTTTCCGGGCGCCAGTTACGCGCCAAGCAGGCCTTCAAGATGGGCGTGGTGGACGCCCTGATGCCGCCCGAGGACCCTGTGGGCGCGGCCAGGGCCTTCCTGAAGTCCGGGCCCGTCCGTCGCGGGCATCCCCTGGTCTACTGGCTGGTGGATGCCAACCCCTTGCTACGCCCCATGGTCCTCTCCAAGGCCGGCGACCTGGCCCGGGCGAAGTCGGGCGGGCACTATCCGGCCCTGGACAAGGCCATCGGGGCGATCCGGGCCGGCCTCGGGGACCCCGCGCGCGGCTTCGCCGCGGAAGAGGCCGCGTTGGCGGAGCTCGTGGCCTCCCCCATCACCCGCCACCTCGTCGAGATCTTCTTCATGACCCAGGAGAACCGGAAGTACACCGGGGGCCTCTCCGCCGAACCCAGGACGATCGAGCGCGTCGGGGTCCTGGGCGCCGGCCTGATGGGGGCCGGGATCGCCCAGGTGGCCGCCGCCAAGGGCCTGGCCGTCCGCCTCAAGGACACGGACGCCGCGGCCCTGGCCCGGGGCCTCTCCCGCATCGCCAAGGACGTCAAGCGCGAGCCGGGCAAGGTCCTCTCCCGCATCGCGACCTCGACCTCCTGGGAGGGCTTCGCCGGCACCCAGATCCTGGTGGAGGCCGTGCCCGAGATCCTGGATCTCAAGCGCAAGGTCCTGAAGGAATTCCAGGCCGCGAACGCCAAGGGCATCTTCGCCTCCAACACCTCGACCCTGCAGATCTCCTCCATCTCCGAGGGGGCGCCGGATCCCTCCCGGGTGGTGGGCATCCACTTCTTCAACCCCGTGCCCAAGATGCCCCTGATCGAGGTCATCCCCTCGGCGCGGACCTCCCCCGAGGTCACGGCCACGGCCCTGGCCTTCGCCAAGAAGCTGGGCAAGTTCGTGGTCCTGGTCCAGGACCGCCCCGGCTTCCTGGTCAACCGCATCCTGGCGCCCTACCTGAACGAGGCGGCCCTGCTCCTGGAGGAGGGCGCGCCGATCGGGCAGGTGGACCGGGCCCTGCGCCGCTTCGGGATGCCCATGGGTCCCGTGGAGCTCATCCAGCAGGTGGGCCTCGGCGTGGTCCAGCACGCCGGGAAGGTGATGCAGGAGGCCTTCCCGGAGCGCCTGCACGGGGCGGCCCTGCTGTCGAAGCTCAAGCCCGACCAGCCCTTCTACCTGGGGGACAAGAAGCGCAAGCTCCCCAACCCGGCGGTGGAGGGCCTGCTGGAGGAGATCCGCCGGGAGCGGGGGGTGCAGGCGAAGCGGGACTGGACGGACGAGGCCCTGCAGGAGCGCCTGGTCCTGCCCATGGTCAACGAGGCGGCGTATGCGCTGGAAGAGAAGGTCGTTTCCTCGCCCCGCGAGGTGGACCTGGCCATGATCTTCGGCACGGGCTTCGCGCCGTTCAGGGGCGGACTGCTCCGCCATGCGGACGCCGTGGGCACCCGCGCCTGCCTAGAGGGCCTGGAGCGCCTCGAGAAGGCCTGCGGGAAACGCTTCGCCCCGGCGCCCCTGCTCCAGTCGCTCGGCCGCACGGGCCGGGCCTTCTACGCCTAGATCCCGTCGCGGTATACTCCCCGCCATGCGTAGCGGAAGGTCCGGCATCTGGGTGGTCCTGCTCGCCCTGGGGGTGGGGGTCACCCTGGCCATCTATGCCAAGTACCACCAGGTCGTCCCGCCGACGGCCTCCCTCCCGGCGCCCTCCGTTCCCGGCCCTGCCCACCAGGAGCCTGCGGCCGCGCCGCCGGCGCCCGCGGTCCCCGTCGGCCCCCGGGTTCTCCTCAAGGGTCACCTCATCCTTCCTGCCGGGGAGATCCCGGCCAGGAAGAAGATGGAGGTCACCAAGGACAACGAGGCCTGCGAGTGCCCGCCCGGCGGCGGGGAGCGCCAGCCCTTCAAGCTGGACGAGTCCCTGGTCGTCGACCCCGAGACCCGGGGGATCGCCCACGCCGTGGTCTGGGTGAAGGGCCTGACCGGGGGGACCCCGCGGCTCGAGGCCGACGTGGACCAGCGCGGGTGCCAGTTCGTCCCCCACGTGGCCCTGCTGACCCCGGGGGGGAGGA
Organism: Planctomycetota bacterium; assembly: GCA_023261525.1. Taxonomy (GTDB): domain Bacteria; phylum Planctomycetota; class SBBH01; order JAHFOU01; family JAHFOU01; genus JAHFOU01. Next base: position 3,469 of record JAHFOU010000229.1, read on the forward strand.
TCAAGCTCCTCAACCCCGATCACATCGCCCACAACTACGCCGCCCACAGCCAGGTGCCGGGGAATCCCAGCCAGAACCTCTCCGTCTCGAAGCATGCCGCCCAGCTCCTCTATCCCGCCGCGGGCGGCTTCGCGAAGCCGGAATTCGTGCGCGTGACCTGCGACGTCCATCCCTGGATGCAGATGTGGGTGGCCGTGGTGGAGGGTGGGTACGCCGCCGTCACCGACGCCCAGGGCCGCTTCTCCATCCCCGGGGTCCCTGCCGGCCCTGTCACCCTCTGCGTCTGGCAGGAGAGCCTGGCGGCCTCGCCCCGGGAGTTTCCCGTGACCCTGGGCGCCGAGGGCGGCGAGGTCGAGCTCCCGCTCAAGTAATGGCCGAGCGCGACCTCTACGAGGTCCTGGGGGTGTCCCGGGACGCCTCCGCCGAGGAGATCAAGAAGGCCTACCGCAAGGTCGCCCTCCAGCACCACCCGGACCGCCGGGAGGGGGATGCGGACAAGCAGGCGTCCGAGGTCCTTTTCAAGGAGGCCTCCGCGGCCTACGCCGTCCTCTCGGATCCCGAGCAGCGCGAGCGCTACGACCGCTACGGGCACGCTGGCCTGGGTCAGGGTGGTGGCGGGGTGAACATGGAGGACATCCTGGCCTCCTTCGGGGACGTCTTCGGCGAGGGCCTCTTCTCCGGGATGTTCGGCCGGCCCGGGGGGCCCCAGCAGGGGTCCCACCTCCAGTGCCAGGTCGAGATCAGCCTGGAGGAGGCCGCCTCCGGGGTGACGAAGACCCTCCAGATGGAGAGGCCCGAGGCCTGCGCGCCCTGTGCCGGCACCGGGGCCAAGGAG
>JAHFOU010000230.1 GCA_023261525.1 Planctomycetota bacterium
GGACCGCGCCGCAACGGTCGCAGTGGCCGCTGGCGCTCACGGGATCTCCCGGGGCCGGCCCTGGAGGTCGAAGCTCCTCAGGGGGCTCTTGGCGCCCAGGATGCGGATGAGCTGGTCGGGAAGGCTCCCGCGGCCCAGGCTCTCGCCGATGTCGTCGTCGGGGCCCCGGTAGCGCAGGGCCTGGCCCCGCCGGGTCACATGGCCCAGGACGTGGAAGTCCCGGTCATAGACGAGGTAGACGGAGCCCTCGGTCCCCGCCTGTCCCGCCACGCGTTGGATCTCCACGTAACCGAGGGGGGTGGGCGCCGCACCCTCGTCCTGGGTGAGCATCCGCCACTCCGGCGGGGGAGGCGGCAGGGGGGGCAGGTGGGAGTCCCCCGCCCCGGGGGTGGCGGTCCCGCAACCGGTCAGGAGGGCCAGGAGACAGAGGGCGGGAAGGGTTGAGCGGATCATCCCGGCGATTGTAGGACCCCCTTCGACGCCTTGTAAAGGCCGAGCGCCGGCGGGTAGGATCCCCGGCCATGCCCGACGCCTCCGACGGGAGGGGACTGGCCCGCTCCGCCCGGGCCGTCAGCCTCGCCACCCTGATCTCCCGCATCCTGGGCCTGGCCCGGGAGCAGACGGTGGCCGCCCTCTTCAATCGCACCCAGACCGACGCCTTCGCCATCGCCTTCCGCATCCCCAACCTCCTGAGAGACCTTTTCGCCGAGGGGGCCATGTCCTCGGCCTTCGTGCCGACCTTCACGAAGGAGCTCCACGACAAGCCCAAGCGCGAGGCCTGGGCCTTCGCGGGCACGATGATGACCCTGCTGGCCGTCCTGCTGTCGGGGGTGGCGGTGCTGGGGATGCTGTTGTCGCGGACCCTGGTGGGGAGCTTCGCCGGCGGCTTCCAGCACCACGGGGTGCCGGGGAAGTTCGAGCTGACCGTGGGCCTGACCCGCTGGATGTTCCCCTTCCTGCCCATGGTGGCCCTGGCGGCGGCGGCCATGGGGTGCCTCAACGCCAGCCGGCGCTTCTTCCTGCCGGCCCTGGCCCCGGCCGTCTTCAACGTGGCCTCCATCGCCTGCGCCTGGGCCCTCTCCCCCGTCCTGGCGGCCCATCCCGAGTGGGGCTTCGACCCCATCTTCTCCCTGGCCGTGGGCACCCTGGTGGGAGGGCTGGGCCAGTTCCTGATCCAGGTGCCCCTGCTGAAGAAGGAGGGGCTTTCCCTCCGGCCCCGCTTCGACCTTTTCCATCCCGGGGTGGCGAGGGTGGCGGCCCTCATGGGACCGGGCACCCTGGGGCTGGCCGCGGTCCAGATCAACATCTTCGTCTCCTCCAAGCTGGCGGCCGACCAGACGGAGGGGGCGGTCTCCTGGCTGGCCTTCGCCTTCCGGTTCATGTACCTGCCGATCGGCCTCTTCGGGGTGGCCATGGCCTCGGCGGCCCTTCCGGAGATGGCCTCCCACCACGCCCGGGGGGACCTGGCGGCCATGAAGGGCACCCTGACGAGGGGACTGAGGCTGCTCCTGATGATCACGGTGCCGGCCACGGCCGGCCTCCTGGCCCTGGCCTCGCCCATCATCGGAGCCATCTACCAGCACGGACGTTTCAGCGCCAACGATACGGCCCGTACGGCCCTGGCCCTCCAGTGGTATGCCGTCGCCCTGGCGGCCTACGCCTCGACCAAGGTCCTGGTCCCGGCCTTCTACACCCTGGGGAAGACGGCCATTCCGGTGATGGCCAGCGTGTGCTCGGTGGTGGCCAACCTGGTCCTGTCCACGACCCTGGTGAAGGCCATGGGCTTCCAGGGCCTGGCCCTGGCGACCTCCCTGGCGGCCTTCCTCAACGCCCTCCTGCTCTACGTCCTCCTGCGACGCCAGCTGGGCTCCCTGGAGACCGGGCTCCTGTGCAGGGCCTTCCTGAGGATCGCCCTGGCCTCGGCGGGCATGGCCGCGGCCTGTCTCTGGACGGACCGGGCGATGCTGGCCTGGCTCCCCGTGGGGGGCGAGCATCCGGCCCTCTGGGCCCAGGCGGCCAGGCTGGCGGGGGACATGGGGGTGGGGGTGGGCTTCCTCGGCCTGGCCTGCTGGGGCCTCAAGCTCGAGGAGTTCTGGATCGCGGTCGGGCTGAGGCGCTAGTTCCCGGCCTCCCGTTCCCGGGCCGCCATCCACTGGTGGATGAGGGCCTTCAGCTCCTCCCGTTCCGCATCGATCCGCCGCTGCCTCTCCAGGATCTCCTGCACCAGTTCCATGGCGGGCCTCCTTTCTCGTGTCCTCCCCTCTAAACGGGGAAGCCGGTGGAAGGTTCGGGGGTTTCTGCTAGGATTCCTCGCATGAAATCCCCCCTGAACCTGTCCGATCCCGAGGTCGCTTCCGTGATCGCCGCCGAGGCCGTGCGCCAGGAGGCCGTCCTCGACCTCATCGCCTCCGAGAACTACGCCTCGCCGGCCGTGCTCGAGGCCCAGGGCTCGGTGCTGACCAACAAGTACGCCGAGGGCTACCCCGGCCGGCGCTGGTACGGGGGATGCGAAGAGGCGGACAAGGTCGAGGCCCTGGCGATCGAGCGGGCCAGGAAGCTTTTCGGCGCCGAGCACGCCAACGTCCAGCCCCACAGCGGCACCCAGGCCAACCTGGCCGCCTACATGGTCCTCCTGAAACCCGGCGAGACCCTCATGGCCATGGCCCTCGACCAGGGCGGCCACCTCTCCCACGGCCACAAGCTGAACTTCTCCGGGAAGTCCTACCGGATCGTGGCGTATGGGGTCGACAAGGCCACCGAGCGCATCGATATGGCCGAGGTGGCCCGGATCGCCAAGGCCGAGAAGCCCAAGGTGATCGTGGCCGGAGCCTCGGCCTATTCCCGCGTCATCGATTTCGCCGCCTTCGGGGAGATCGCGCAGTCCGTCGGGGCGGCGCTGATGGTGGACATGGCCCACATCGCCGGGCTGGTGGCCGCCAGGCTCCATCCCAGCCCCGTGCCCCACGCCGAGATCGTGACGACCACCACCCACAAGACCCTGCGCGGGCCCCGCGGGGGCCTGGTCCTGTCCAAGGCCGTGCACCAGAAGGCCCTGGACCGGGAGGTCTTCCCGGGCATGCAGGGCGGGCCCCTCATGCACGTGGTGGCGGCCAAGGCCGTGGCCCTGGGCGAGGCGCTTCGGCCGTCCTTCGTGGAATACCAGAAGCGGGTGCTGGAAACCTCCCGGACCCTGGCGGCGTGCATGGCCTCGGCGGGCTACCGCATCGTCTCCGGAGGGACGGACAACCACCTCTGCATGGTGGACCTGGGCGAGGCCATGAGCGGGAAGGAGGCCGAGCGCCTGCTGGGCGAGGTCGGCATCGTGGTGAACAAGAACGCCATCCCCTACGACAAGAGGCCTCCGGCCGAGGGCGGGGGGATCCGTTTGGGTACGGCCCCGCTGGCGACGCGGGGGTTGGGCGTGGTGGAGATCAAGAAGGTGGCGGGGCTGATCGCGGAGCGCCTGAAGTCCCCGGCGGACGAGGCCGTGGCGAAGCGGATCCGCGCCAGCGTGGCCGAGCTCTGCAAGTCCTTCCCCATCGACAAGGGATTCGCCGAGAATACCGCTTCCTAGCCGATCCAGGAGGAACCCATGGACACGCCCGTTCCGGTTTCCGTGCCTCTGAAGAGTTGCATCTCCCCGCAGGAGAAGGCCGCTTCCAGGACCTGCTCTTTCGTGAGCGGGGTTTGCTGGCTCTTCCTGATCCCGATGAGCATCGCCTTCTTCGGGATCCCGGTCGTCCTGCTTCTGGTGAAGCTCGTTTCCGAGGCCTATCTAGTGCGCAAGCTGAAGGCCAGCCTGGTCCGGGTGAGGGGATCCCAGTTTCCCGTCATCCACCAGGCCTATGAGGATTGCCGCAAGGCCCTGGGCATCCGGGACGACGTGGACATCTACATCGTCCAGTCCGGGGAGCTGAACGCCTTTTCCTTGGGGCTTGTGCGCAAGCGGCTGGTCCTGCTTAATTCCATCGCCTTGGAAGGAATCCTCCAGGAGCCCGCCCAGCTCCGTTTCCTGCTGGGCCATGAGCTGACGCATGCCGCCCTCGACAAGACCTTCGCGGGGCGCTTCCTCCTGTACCGCAGCCCCGGCTTCAAATCCGGGAGGGAATCCACCTGCGACCGGGCCGGGACGGCCTGCGCCGGGGACGATAACGCGGCCTGTCTCATGCTCAAGCGCCTGCTGGTGGGCAACGGCCTTTTCCAGGAAGTTGCGGAGGAACCCATCATGGCGGACGGGGACGAGGCGAAGAAGGGG
>JAHFOU010000231.1 GCA_023261525.1 Planctomycetota bacterium
TGGATCGAGAACGGGAAGGTCTCCCACGGCCTGAAGAACCTGCGCTTCAACGAAAGCCCCTTCCGCACCCTCCAGCACGTGGAGGCCCTGGGCACGCCGGAGCGCTGCGGGGAATACCACACGTCCCTGGTCCCGCCGATGAAGATCTCCCGCTTCACCTTCTCCAGCGGCACCACCTTCTGATGCCCCGCCGGGGAGCCGCCCCCCTCCTGGCCTGTCTGGCCTTCCTGTCCGCCTTCCCCCTGCTGGGCGGGGAGACGCCTCCGAAGCCCGAGGAGCAGGCCCTCCTGGCCCTCTACCACGACCTCCTCCACGGGAAAGCCAAGCCGGAGGATGCCGAACGCCGGCACGCCGCGCTGGAGACCCTGAAATCCGCCGGAGCCCCTTCCCAGGCCTTCCTGGACCACCTCAAGGAACAGGTCCGGACCTCGTTGAAAGAGGCTGAGAAGGCCGCCAAGCCCGAAGCCGTGACCCGTCTGTACACCCAGCGCAAGGAGGCCATCGCCAAGGCCCGCGCGGCGGCGCTCGCCATCATCCTCGACGAGACCCAATACCCGGACGAGAACCATGGCAGGCAGGCCCAACCCCTGGTCGACCAGGCCGTGGAATCCCTGAGGGCCCTGGCCCTGCCGGGAAGCCGGACCGTGGCCGAGGCGGACACCGCCGCCCGGGAGATGGCCGAGGCCCTCCAGGCCCTGGGGACCGAGGCGCCCCCCCTTCCCGACGGGAAGGCCCTCGCCCGGAAGATGGATACCCTCTTTCTCGAGGCCATGTCTCCTGCCGACGACCTGAAGACCCTGGCAACGAATCAGAGCGCCCTGGCCAAGGCCGACCCCGAGGTGGCTTCCTGCTTCCAGGCCACCTGCCGCTATCGCATGCTGATGGGGCTCCCCCCCCTCGCGGTGGACCCCCGCCTCATGACCGCGGCCCAGCTGCATGCCGAGGACATGGCCAAGCTCGACTACACGGATCACTACTCCAAGGACGGGAAGGGGCCCGATGCCCGGGTCAGGGCCCAGGGCTTCCCCTATCTCCCCGTCGGCGAGAACATCCATTTCGGCCCGGAGGAAAAGGGGGAGGAGATCCTGATCGCCTGGCAGCATTCCTCCGGACACCACCGCACCCTTCTGGGAAAGAAGTTCCAGCTCCTCGGGATCGGCCACAGCAAGGACAAATGGGTCCAGGACTTCGGCGGCGGCCCCCAGAAGCCTCAGCGCCGGTAGAGCAGGACGTAGACGACCACGCCCGTGACCGACACGTACAGCCAGATCGGAAGGGTCCAACGGGCGATGCGCTTGTGCCGCTCCAGATCCCCCTTCAGGGCCCTCCACAGGGTGATCCCCGCCAGCACGGGCACCGCGGCCGCCAGCGGGGTGTGGGTCCCCAGGACGAGGAAGTAGAGGATCCGGACCGCCCCTTCCCCCTGGAACACCACGTGCCCGACCCGGGCGTGATGGAGAAGGTACGAGGCCAGGAAGGCGATCGAGACGGCGAACGCCGAGAGCATGCAGGTCTTGTGCAGGACGAGGCGGCGTCGCCGGACGGCCGCCCAGCCGATCAGGAGAAGCGCGGTCGAGATCGCGTTCAGGCAGGCATTGAGGCGGGGCAGGTCCACCGGCGCTAGGGCTCCCGCAGCAGGGCCTCGAGGTCCCGATGCAACCGCCCCATGTCCTCCCCGTCCCCCGAGGAGTAGAGGCCGCGGATCCTCAGGCGCCGGTCCACCAGGGCCAGGCGGTCGCTGTGGGTGGGCGGCTCCGAAGTGCCCTCCGGGGCGGCGGCCACGCTGAGCCGGAAACCCTGGCCGATGAGGCGGTAGAGCGGCTCGCGGGGCCCCGTCAGGAAGCGCCATCGGCCGGGCTTGGCGCCGTGGGACTGGGCATAGGCCTTCAGGACCTCCGGGGTGTCATGGTCCGGATCCACGGTGAAGGAGACCAGATCCAGTCCCGGCTCCCGCGCCTGCAGGGAGAGCATCCGCTCCGTCACCAGGGGGCAGATGCCCGTGCACCGCGTGAAGATGAACCCGGCGACCCAGACCCGGCCTTTCAGGTCCCTGGACCCCACCGTCCGCCCTTCCTGGTCCGTCAGCGTGAACTCGGGGAGCGAGATCCGTACCTCCGCCGGGGCGGCGGGCGGGACCCACAGCACGCCGGCGCCCATGACCCCCGCCAGAAGGAGGCCGAGCAGGACCCAGGGCCAGCGCGGGAGGGGCGTCTCGGCGCCTAGGGGCGCCATGACCAGGTGATGTCGGGGTAGAGCATGACGGTCAGGAAGACGCAGATGAGCATCGGGGTGACCGCGATCAGGCTCAGGGTCGTACGCTCGAACTTCAGGTGCATGAAGTAGAGGGCTACCAGGCAGGCCTTCCCGAGGGCCATCCCGACCAGCAGGGCTCCCATGGGCACAGGCGCCAGGGGCATGAAGGTGACCCCGACCTCGGCGGCCGTGAGGATGGCCAGGTACCAGAAGATGGTCATGTAGCTCGGGGATTGGCTGTGGCTGTCGCTCATGTCACTCACAGGTGGGGATGCAAGGGGGGAAGGAGGTAGACGAAGGTGAAGACCAGGATCCAGACCAGGTCCACGAAGTGCCAGTAGAGGCCGAGGACTTCCACCCCGTTGGGCCCTTGCCCCCCGACGTACTTGGCGGCGTTCAAACGCACGCAGGTCAGGTAGATCACCCCGCCCAGGACGTGACAGCCGTGGAAGCCGGTCAGGATGTAGAAGGTGACGCCGAACAGGGGATCGTAGCTGTGCCCGTGGAAGGGCGAGGCCAGGAGCGTCATGTGCTCCCCATGGATCAGGTGGTTCCACTCGAAGGCCTGGCACCCCAGGAAGAAGGCCCCGCCGAGGATGGTGAGGTTCAGGAAGCGTTTCAGGGCGGGGAGGTCCCCCCGCTTCGCCCCGTCCAGGGCCTTGACCATGGTGACGCTGGAGCAGATCAGCACGAAGGTCATGAAGGCCGTCAGCGTGATGCCCAGAGTGTGGTTGGGGTCCGGCCAGTTCGGGCTGGCGAAGCGCAGGGCGCCGTAGCTGGCCAGCAGGACGCCGAAGGACATGGCGTCCCCCGCCAGGAAGATCCACATGCCCAGCTTGCCCCAGCTCTCCGGGGTCAGCGGGCTCTCGGCCGGCTCGGCATGGGCCGTGGCCTGGCTCACGCGCGGACCCCCTTCGGCGGGCGGCGGGACCACCACACGATGCCCCCGACGGTTCCCGTCAGCAGGAAGGGCAGGGCCAGCAGAAAGAAGATCCCGGCGTTCAGGCCCTTGGTGAAGGGGTCGCTCAGGTCCGTCACGGCCGTCTGGCACATGGCGCATCCCCCGGCAAAGGCAGGCCGGCAGGTCAGGGCGGACAGCAGGGCAAGAAACGGAAGGGCCTTCCTCATGGCCTGCGTAGTATCCCCAGGGCGATGGAGACTGTCAACCGGCTACTCCCCCCCGGCCTTGGGGCCGGCGGCGGACTTCATGGCCGCCAGCTTGGCCTTGCGGGTAGCAAATAGCTGTTGTAGCTGGGGCACGGAGCCGAAGTGGGCCTCGAGCACCTTCAACGCCTCCTCGTAAAGGACCGCATCGTGCTGGCTCTCCGCATAGCTCGTGATGCACTCCCAGAACATGCCGGAGTCCTGATCCCCCTGGGGGATGCGTCCGGCGGCCTTCATCTCCGCGCACTTTCGGCCGATCTCCTGGACGCTGGCCGGATCCCGAGTGTTCATGCCCTTGGCGAGAAGGCGGAACTCGCGGGTGGCCATGACGGGGGAGAGCTTGGCCTTCTGCTCAGGGGTGAGGTCCCCGAAGGCGGCCAGTCTCGACTCGAGATCCTCGTCCTTCACGGAGCCTGCATCGATCTCGGAGAGCAGGACTTCGAACCCCGCGGACTTGTCCCCCTTCATCGCCTTCACACGCGCATCGAGCAGGGCCTTGGCCTTGGCGCCGGAGACCGTCAATGCCGCAAGGGTGCGGGGCCCCTGATGGCGGACCAGGAGCTTGCCCTCCGCGTCCAGGAAGACCAGGTCGGGATAGCCCCGCCCGCCCAATTCGGCCATGAGGTTGGGGTGGGGTTCCCCGTCCACATGGCTGGTCACATGGCAGAAGAGGACATAGTCCTTTGCCCACTCGGGGAAGGCCGCCTCGGACAGGGTCCCCTGCTCGAATTGCTGGCAGAAGCCGCAGACGGCATAGGACCGCGTCAGGAAGGCGAAGACGGGTTTCCCGCTGGCCTTGCTGTCCGCCATGGCCTTGTCATAGTCGA
>JAHFOU010000232.1 GCA_023261525.1 Planctomycetota bacterium
ATCTCCCGGCGCTCGAGGAAACGGGTGGCCTCCTCCACCGTCCGCTGGAGGCGGGAGAGGATCCAGAGGTCCTCGGGCGCCAGCGCCGAGACATCCACGGGGCCCGGCTTCGCCTCTTGCATCAGGACCAGGCGCGTGGCGTTGAAGAGCTTGTTGGCGAAATTCCGCCCCATCTCGAAGCGGCTCTCGGCCAGGTGGACGTCCTGCCCCTTGGCGGTGATGACCATCAGGGAGAAACGCAGGGCGTCCGCCCCGTACTTCTCGATGACCTCCAGGGGGTCGATGCCGTTGCCGAGGGACTTGGACATCTTGCGGCCCTTCTCGTCGCGCACCGTGCCGTGCAGGAGGATCTCGCGGAAGGGCATGGCCCCTTTCTCGAAGCCCCCCGCCATCATCATCCGGGCCACCCAGAAGAAGAGGATCTCGGGGGCCGTGACCAGGGTGTGCCCGGGATAGTAGCGCGTGAGGTCGGCGGTCTCCTCGGGCCAGCCCAGGGTGGTCATGGGCCAGAGCCAGGACGAGAACCAGGTATCCAGGACGTCGGGGTCCTGCTCCAGGTCCTTCCCTCCGCAGGCGGGACAGGCGGCGGGCCGCGCATCCGAGATCAGGGGCTTCGCGGCCAGGCCCGGACGCCTCTGGAAAGGCGCGCAGGTCTTGCAGTACCAGACCGGGATCCGATGCCCCCACCAGATCTGCCGGGAGATGCACCAGTCGCGGATGTTTTCCATCCACTGGAAATAGACCTTCTCCCAGCGCTCGGGGTCGATCGTCACCTTGCCGTCACGGACGGCCTGGACGGCGGGGGCCGCCAGGGGCTTCATCTTCACGAACCATTGGGGAGACAGCCGGGGCTCCACCACCGTGTCGCAACGGTAGCAGTGACCGACGGCGTGCCGGTGCTCCTCCACCTTCTCGAGCAGGCCCAGGGCCTCCATCTCGGCCACCACCCGCTTGCGGGCGGCGAAGCGGTCCAGCCCACGATAGCCCTCCGGCACCTCGTGGTTCATGTGGCCGTCATCGGTCATCACATTCAACAGAAGGAGCTTGTGGCGTTGGGCCGTCTGGAAGTCGTTGGGGTCGTGGGCGGGCGTCACCTTCACCGCCCCCGTCCCGAACTTCGGGTCCACCATGTCGTCGGCCACCACGGGGATCTCGCGGCCCACCAGCGGAAGCTTCACCTTCTTCCCCACGAGGGCCCGGTAGCGCTCGTCGGCGGGATTCACGGCGACCGCCGTATCGCCCAGCATCGTCTCCGGCCGCGTGGTCGCGACGATCACATGGCCCGAGCCATCGGCCAGGGGATAGCGGAAGTGCCAGAGCTTGCCTTGGGTTTCCTCATGCTCGCTCTCCTCGTCGGACAGCGCCGTCTGGCAGCGGGGGCACCAGTTGATGATGTACTCACCCCGGTAGATCAGGCCCTTGGCATGAAGGTCCAGGAAGACCTTCCGGACGGCCCTGAACCGGGCCTCATCCATGGTGAAGGCCGTCCGGCTCCAGTCGGCCGAGAATCCCAGGCGGCGGAATTGGGTCAGGATGGTCCCGCCGTACTGCTTCTGCCAGTCCCAACACCGGGCCACGAAGGCCTCGCGGCCCAGGTCGTCGCGGCTCTTGCCCTCCTTCTTGAGGGCCTGCTCCACCACGTTCTGGGTGGCGATGCCGGCATGGTCGGTGCCCGGAAGCCACACGGCGTCCCGCCCCCGCATCCGCTCGAAGCGGATCAGGATGTCCTGGATGGTGTTGTTGAGCGCGTGACCGATGTGCAGGATGCCCGTCACGTTGGGCGGAGGCATCGCGATCACGTAGGGCTCGCCCTTCCCCGTCGCGGCGAAGCGGCCGTCCTTCTCCCAGCGGGCATACCACCGCCCCTCCACGGCGGAAGGGTCGTAGCGGGGGGACAGCTCGGACATTAGGCCCCCGCGGCCAGGGCCTTCGGGCGGCGGCGGAGCTGGAAGGCCTCATGGAGGACCTTGAGGCCCCGGGCCCCCTCGGCCTCGCGCACGATACAGGAGACCTTGATCTCCGAGGTGGAGATGGCCTGGACGTTGATGCCGGCCTTGGCCAGGGCGCGCAGCATGCGGGCGGCCACCCCGTAGTGGTCCTGCATGCCGAGCCCGACGATGGAGACCTTGGCGATGCGCTCGTCGAAGCTGACCGACCTGGCCCCCAGGCGCTTCGCGACGCGCCGGGCATTGGCCAGGGCCTTGGGCAGATCGGTCTTGAGCACGGTGTAGCTCAGGTCCGACAGGCCGCCCTGGGGGACGTTGAGGAGGATCATGTCGACGTTGATGCGGTCCTGGGCCACCACTTCGAAGACCGTGGCCGCGCGGCCGGGCAGGTCAGGCAGTCCGTGCAGGGTGATGCGGGCCCAGTCCTCGTCCGTGGCCGCCCCGTGCACGGTGGAGCGGTCCAGGCCTGCCATCGGGGAAACCGCCCCGATGCGGGTCCCCTGGGCGCTGCTGAAGGCCGAGCGCACGTCGATGGGCACCCCGAAGCGCTTGCCCCACTCCACAGCCCCGGCGTGCATGACCCTCGCCCCCATGGCGGCGAACTCCAGCATCTCCTCGTGGGAGAGGCTGGGGATGCGGCGGGCGTCGTGGACCACGTTGGGATCGGCGGTGTAGACGCCCTTCACGTCGGTGAAGATCTCGCAGCGCTTCGCCTTCAGCACGGCGGCCAGGACCACGGCGGTCTTGTCCGAGGCGCCGCGCCCCATGGTGGTGATGTTGCCCCGGGCGTCCACGGCGATGAAGCCGGTGACGACGGGCACGGCTCCCTCGGACAGGATGCGCCTGAGCGGCCTGGGGTCGATGGCCCGGATCTTGGCGCCGCGGTGGTTGTCGTCCGTGAGGATGCCGATCTGGTGGGCGGTGACGGAGCGGGCCCGGGTGCCGCCGGCCTCCAGGGCCAGGGCCAGGAGGGCGGCCGAGGCCTGCTCCCCGGTGGCGAGCAGGGCGTCGATCTCCCGCGGCGCGGGGTGCTTGGCCAGCTTGGCGGCGTCGGCCAGGAGGTCGTCGGTGGCCGAGCCCCTCGCCGAGACCACGGCCAGGGCGTCCCAGCCCTTGCGCCGCTGGCGGGCGATGCGGGCGGCGGCGCGCTTGATACGCTCGGGGGTAGCGAGGGAGGTCCCCCCGAACTTCATGACGACGAGCTTGCGGGCCATGGGACGGGAGAGATTATCCGGACCGGGAGCCGAGGTCCAGCGTCAGGAGGGCCGGCGGCGGAAGAGGATGCGAACGGCCTCCAGGTAGACGGTCTTCCGGTCCCCGACGGTGACGATCTCCAGGGCCCCGGGCGCAAGACGGTAGATGATCCTGTAACGGCCCACCCTCAGGCTGTACAGGCCGGCGAGGTCATCCCGAAGCGGCTTCCCGGAAGGACTCCTGCGGAGGTCATCCAAGGACTGCCGGATCTTGCGTTTGATCTCCGGAGGATAGGCCCTCAACTCCTGGACGATCTCGTCGGGGACGTGAAGCGCCCTCATTTCCCGAAGAGTTCATCCAGGTCCGTGAAGGCCTTGTACTTCCCCTTCTCGAGCGCCTCGAGGCCCTTTCGGATGCGCTTCATGAGCGCGGGATTCGACCGGATGGCTTCCGTCTCGTGGAGGCTGTCCCACTCGTCCTGGCTGACGATCACCGCGGCGGGCCGGCCGTTGACGGTGATGGCGACCTCCTCGTCGAGGTCGTGGACGCGCTTCACGAGGGCGCTGAGCTTGGACTTGGCTTCGCTGAGGGGAAGGGTCTTCATGGGATCTCCTAGTTGGTCTGAATTATGACCAATCTAGGATGCCCCGTCAATCCTGCGGAGGTCTCAGTCAGTTCATTCCGCAGTAGATGAGTTCATCGGGAGCAGGGCTACCCCCTTCTTACTAAAGAGGATCATCGATTCCTTGGTCCAGACAGAGAACTTTTCGAGGTTACCCTGAAGCAGCACCACCTGTTCTGGACGGATGTAGAGCATCATGGTGGTCTTGCGGGATTTCCCAGAGATGCCTTCCCACAGCCTAATCCACCAACTGTCATAGGCTAAGCCGAATACTTTGCCCAGAGGATAGGACCTGCTCACCCCAGCGTAGTCATCCTCTATGACAGCAAAAATATCACGCGGATCACTCACCTTCGCATGTCCGTGCAACGCGCAGTAATCGGCCACCAACCAAGAAACCTCTTTGGCTGCGTCCTCCCCTTCCATACGGAAGCTAACCCATTCCTTAGAGAACTTTTCGGGATTTTGATCGTATTGCGAT
>JAHFOU010000233.1 GCA_023261525.1 Planctomycetota bacterium
TGGACCAGACCAACCCGCTCTCCCAGCTCACCCACGAGCGGCGCCTCTCGGCCCTCGGGCCCGGCGGCCTCACCCGCGAGCGTGCCGGCTTCGAGGTGCGCGACGTGCACCCCTCGCACTACGGCCGCATCTGCCCCATCGAGACGCCGGAAGGGCCGAACATCGGCCTCATCACCTACCTGGCCACCCATGCCACGGTGGACGAGCACGGCTTCCTGATGGCGCCCTACAAGAAGGTCAAGGACGGGCGCGTCACCGACGAGATCGTCACCCTGCGCGCGGACGAGGAGACGGACCGCCACATCGCCCCGGCCGACGTGACCGTGGACGAGCGGGGCCGCATCCAGGGCGACCAGGTCCTGGTCCGCTTCAACGGGGACTTCCTCTACGCCGACCCCAAGAAGGTCGACTACGCCGACGTGGCCGCCAAGCAGCTCGTGGGCGTGTCCGCCGGCCTCATCCCCTTCCTCGAGCACGACGACGCCAACCGGGCCCTCATGGGCTCCAACATGCAGCGCCAGGCGGTGCCGCTCCTGGTCACCGAGGCCCCGCTGGTCGCCACCGGGATGGAGAAGGTCGTCGCCGAGAACTCCAGCATGGTCGTTCGCGCCCGGTCGTCCGGCACGGTCGAGCGGGTCACGGCCGACGAGATCGTCGTCGGTGGGGAGACCTACCGCCTCAAGAAGTTCACCGGCCTCAACGAACGCACCTGCCTGAACCAGAAGCCCTGCGTCCATGAGGGCGACCGGGTCCGCAGGAACCAGGTGATCGCCGACGGCGCCGCCACCTCCCGGGGCGAGCTGGCCCTGGGCCGCAACATCCTGGCCGCCTTCATGCCCTGGGACGGGTACAACTTCGAGGACGCCATCGTCCTCTCCCAGCGGCTCGTGAAGGACGACGTCTACACCTCCATCCACATCGAGGAGTTCGAGGTGGAGATCCGCGAGACCAAGCTCGGGCGCGAGGAGTTCACCCGCGACATCCCGAACGTCTCGGAGCGCGCGCTGAAGAACCTGGACGAGGCTGGCATCGTTCGCATCGGGACCAAGGTCAAGCCCGGCGACGTGCTGGTGGGCAAGGTGACGCCCAAGGCCAAGAGCGAACTCTCCCCCGAGGAGAAGCTCCTCTACGCGATCTTCGGGAAGGCCGGCGAGGACATCAAGAACGAGTCCCTCACCGTGCCCTCCGGCGTCTACGGCGTGGTCATTGATGCCCAGAAGTTCTCCCGCAAGGCCTACCTCTCGGAGGAGGACCGGCGGGCCCTGGAGCGCCAGGCCCGGCGCATTGAGAAGGACTACACCACCCAGATCTCCGAGCTGGTCAAGAAGCTCTCCGCCGACGTCGAGGAGGCCATCGGGGGCCGCCCCGTGGATTCCCGCACCGGCCAGGAGATCTACGTGAAGCGGGGCAGCGAGCCGGACGAGATCGCCGCCATGCTTCCGTTCTACGACCCCGAATTCCTGGAGTTCAAGACGCCCGCCAAGCGGGACGCCTACCTGGGCGTCTACGAGGCGATGCGTCCCCGCATCGAGGAGCTTGAGGACGAGAAGAACCGCCAGGTCAACCACCTGAAGCGCGGCGACGAGCTCCCGACCGGCGTCCTGGAGATGGTGAAGGTCTATGTGGCCACCAAGCGCCACGTCTCCGTCGGCGACAAGATGGCCGGCCGCCACGGCAACAAGGGCGTGGTGGCGCGCATCGTCCCCGAGGAGGACATGCCCTTCCTGGAGGACGGGACCCCCGTGGACATCGTCCTCAACCCGCTGGGCGTTCCGTCGCGCATGAACGTCGGGCAGATCCTCGAGACCCACCTGGGCTGGGCCGCCAAGATTATGGGCTACCAGGCCGTGGTGCCCGTGTTCGCCCGGGTTTCCGAGGAGGAGCTGGTCAACGCCATGAAGGAGGCCAAGCTCCCCGAGGACGGCAAGGTTCAGCTCTACGACGGCCGCACCGGCGAGGCTTTCGAGCAGCGCACGACTGTCGGCCAGATCTACATGCTCAAGCTCCACCACCTGGTGGACGATAAGGTCCACGCCCGGGCGACCGGGCCCTACTCCCTCATCACCCAGCAGCCCCTGGGCGGCAAAGCCCGCTTCGGCGGCCAGCGCTACGGGGAGATGGAAGTCTGGGCGCTGGAGGCCTACGGCGCCTCCCACGTCCTGCAGGAGATGATGACGGTCAAGTCCGACGACGTGGAAGGCCGGACCAAGATCTACGAGTCCATGGTCAAGGGAGAGAACATCCTGGAAGCCGGGACGCCCGTCACCTTCGACGTGCTCACGCACGAGCTCATGGGCCTGGGCCTGAATATCACCCTCGAAAAGAAGATGGTCTAGGAGGCACCCGACAGCATGGAAAACCCGTACGAACGCATCAACGACTACGGTTCGGTTTCCGTCCGGCTGGCCTCCCCCGAGGACATCCGGTCCTGGTCCTACGGCGAGGTCAAGAAGCCGGAGACCATCAACTACCGGACCTACCGCATCGAACGCGATGGCCTCTTCTGCGAGCGCATCTTCGGTCCGGAGAAGGACTGGGAATGCTTCTGCGGGAAGTACAAGGGCATCAAGCACAAGGGCATCATCTGCGACCGCTGTGGCGTCAAGATCACGCACTCCAAGGTGCGCCGCCGCCGCATGGGCCACATCAACCTGGCCGCGCCCGTCATCCACATCTGGTTCTTCAAGGCGGTCCCCAGCCGTGTCGGGACCCTGCTCGGCATCCGGACCTCGGTGCTGGAGCGGGTGATCTACTACCAGGACTACATCGTCACCGAGCCCGGGGACACCGACCTCCAGGAGCGCCAGATCCTCACCGAGGAGGAGTACCGGCGCTGCGTGAAGGAGTACAGCACCCGCTTCAAGGCGGAGATGGGGGCCGAGGCCGTCCGCTCCCTGTTGAAGAAGCTCGACTTCACCAAGGAGATCGCCAAGCTCCGCACCGAGCTCAAGGAGACCGGCTCCAAGCAGAAGGAAAAGGACATCACCAAGCGGCTCAAGATGCTGGAGCGGGTGAAGGCCTCCCCGAACCAGGTCGACTGGATGGTGATGGACGTGGTCCCGGTGATCCCGCCGGACCTGCGCCCCCTGGTCTTCCTGGAGAGCGGCAACTTCGCGACCTCGGACCTGAACGACCTCTACCGGCGGGTCATCAACCGCAACAACCGCCTGAAGAAGCTCATCGACCTGAACGCCCCCGAGGTCATCATCCGCAACGAGAAGCGGATGCTGCAGCAGTCCGTTGACTCCCTGTTCGACAACGCCCGCTGCAAGCGTGCCCTGCTGGGGTCCAACAACCGCCCGCTGAAGTCCCTGACCGACATGATCAAGGGCAAGCAGGGCCGGTTCCGCGAGAACCTGCTCGGCAAGCGCGTGGACTACTCCGGCCGCAGCGTCATCGTGGTCGGCCCCGAGCTCAAGCTCCACCAGTGCGGCCTGCCCAAGAAGATCGCCCTCGAGCTCTTCCAGCCCTTCATCATCCGCAGGTTGAAGGAGACGGGCCTGGTCGACACCATCAAGAGCGCCAAGAAGATGCTGGAGCGCAAGGACGACGAGGTCTGGGACGTCCTGGACGAGGTCATCCACCGCCACCCGGTGCTCCTCAACCGCGCCCCGACCCTGCACCGCATGGGCATCCAGGCCTTCGAGCCCCAGCTCGTCGAAGGCAACGCCATCAAGATCAACCCGCTGGTCTGCGCCGGCTTCAACGCCGACTTCGACGGCGACACCATGGCCGTCCACCTTCCGCTGTCCGTCGAGGCGATCGTGGAAGCCAAGGTCCTCATGCTCTCGACGAACAACATCTTCGCGCCATCCAACGGCAGCCCCATCATGGCGCCCTCCCAGGACATGGTCCTCGGGTGCTTCTACTTCTCCGAGATCGAGCCCAAGCAGGAGGGCCAGAAGCCCCGCCGCTTCGGGTCCCCCGAGGAGGCCTTCCTGGCCTTCGGGACCGTCCGGCGCGAAGGCGTCCGGCGCAAGAACCTCCGTCTCCATGAGCGCATCCTGGTCCGCATGGCCGGCGCCCGCGACGTCCGCGGGGAGCGTGGTGGCGTGGAGGGCATGGTCGAGACGACCGTGGGCCGTCTCCTGTTCAACGACATCCTTCCGAAGGGGATGCCCTACTACAACATCCGCCTCGACTCCAAGACCCTCGGCTCCATCATCCAGGACGGCTACAAGCTCCTGGGCCGGGAGATGACCATCCAGCTG
>JAHFOU010000234.1 GCA_023261525.1 Planctomycetota bacterium
CGCCTCTTCCTGAACGGGGTGAGGAAGGCATGAGGCTCTTTCCGACCGCCCTCTCCGTCCTGGCCCTGGCGGGGTGCGCCTCCCGGGAGGAAGCCCCGCCCCCCGTGCCCCGGATCCCCACGCCTGACGCCGCAGCGCCTGCGACGCCTCCTCCGGCGCCAGGCCTGCCCCTGGACCTCCCCGCCTGCCTGCGCCTGGCCGAGGCCCAGAGCGAGCGGCTGGGCGCCATCCTCCAGGACGTCCGCATCGCCGAGGCCCAGCGCGACCTGATCCGTTCCGGGGCCCTTCCCAACCTCTCCGCGAACCTGGAGTACCGCCGCCAGGAGGACGTCGGCGGAAGCTCCACCCAGAACCTTCCCGAACGCCGGGAGGCCCGCCTGACCCTCCAACAGCCCCTCTTCCAGGGCTTCCGGGACCTGTATGCCTACCGCAGTGCCACCCTGCACCGGGAGGGCATCGAGAAAAGCCGGGACCGCACCCTGCTGGAGGTCCGCATCGCCGTCTGCGAGGCCTATGGGCGCGTCCTCTCGCTCGAGAGCCAGCAGGAGGCCGTGGCCTCCTCCCTGGCGCTGGCCTCCGACCGCAGGGCGGAGCTGGACGCCCGCCTCAAGGTGGGTCTCGCGCGCCGGACCGAGCTCCTCTTCGCCGAGGCCCAGGTGGCGCGGGGCGAGGCCCAGCAGACCCAGCTGGAGGGGGATTGCGCCGACGCCCGGGCCTTCCTCTCCTTCCTGATCGCCGCGCCCGTCCAGGGCCCCCTGGCCCCCTTCCCTGGCATGGACCTCCCTTCCCTGGATCCCCAGGCCCTGACCGCCCGGGCCCTGGAGAACCGCCAGGACCTGGCGGCCCTCCAGCGCGAGGAGCAAGCCTCCCGGGAAGCGGTCCAGGCCGAGAAGGCCGGGCACTGGTTCGCCGTGGATTTCACCGGGAACTTCTACGGCAAGCGCGAAGGGGCCAGCCAGGACGTGGACTGGGATGCCGCCCTGCTCGGACGCCTCCCCCTCTTCGAGGGCGGCCGGACCGCCGCCAAGGTGCGCCTGGCCGAAGCCGCTCAGGACAAGGCGACGCTGGCCCTGAGGGAAAAGCGCCGCGGCATCGCCCGGGAGGTCCAGGAGGCCTTCTCGGCCTTCCAGGCCGCCAAGGCCGTGCTGGCGAGCCTGGAGCGGGAGACCCGGGCCGCCCAGGAGACCGAGGAACTCCTGCAGGAGGAGGTCCGCCAGGGCATCGCCCCCCAGAGCGAGCACCTGACCGCCCAGGACACCCTGATGGCCTCCCGCGTCGCCCTGGCCCGCCAGCGCATCCAGGAGCGCCTGGCGGCCCTGTCCCTGTGGACGGTCCTGGGCGAGTTCCCCCTAAGATCCCCGGAGATGAAGGAGAAGACCCCATGAGGTTCCGCGTCACCGCCCTGCTCCTTCCCCTGACCTTCCTGGTGGCTGCGGATGCCCCCAAGATGCCGGCCGGCGGCGCCAGGCCCATCCCGGTCGTGGTCCGCACCCTGGAGGCCCGGGCCCTGGAATACGCCCTGGACACCACGGGAAGCCTGGAGACGGACGAGAAAAAGGTCTGCGCCGAGGTCTCCGGCGTCGTGCGCCAGGTCCTCTTCGAGGAGGGGGACGAGGTGGAGCCCGACAAGGTCCTGGCGGCCATCGACCCCGAGGTCTACGGCCTGAGGGCCCTGAGGGCCAAGGCGTCCTATGAGAAGGCCGCCGCCCAGCTCGAGGAGGCGGGGCACGCCCTGGACCGACGCCGCCAGCTCAGGGCCAAGAACGCCGGCTGGGTCTCGGAGGAGGAGATCCTCCAGTACGAGTCCAGCCTGAAGGAGTCCCAGGCTTCCTGCGAGGAGACCCGCCTGGCGTGGAAGCTGGCCGAGGAGGACGAGAAGCGCGCCTCGGTCCGTCCCGGCGTCAAGGGGCGCATCGAACGCCGCTCCGTGGTGGCCGGGCAGTTCCTCCAGGTCGGCGCCCCCATCGCGACCCTGGTGGACCAGAGCGTGTTGCGTCTCCGCTTCCGGGTGGGCGGCCTGGAGGCGACCCGCCTGACGCGGGGCCAGGCCGTATCCTTCAAGGTGAAGGAGCTCCCGGGGGAGTCCTTCCAGGGCGTGCTGTTCCACATCGCCTCCGAGACCGACCCGACCACGCGGACCGTCGACTGCGTCGCCCGGGTGGAGCCGGCGGATCCCAGGCTCCGCGCCGGGCACTTCTCGGACGTCCACCTCTCCGTGGGGCGCAAGGACAAGGCCGTCACCGTGCCGGAAGGCGCCCTCCTCCCCACCGAACGGGGCTATGTCGCCTTCATCGTGGATGCGGACGGGAAGACCGCGCGTCGCCGCGGGGTCACCCTGGGCCTGCACACCCCCGACGGCGAGGTCGAGGTGCTCACCGGCCTTGCGTCCGGGGACATCCTGATCGTCCGCGGCGCCCAGCTCCTGACCGAGGGATCGCTCATCGCGACGGCGCCAGCCTCCACGAAATGACAGTAGCATGAACCTCTCCGCCCTCTCCATCCGCCGGCCGGTCTTCGCCTGGATGCTCATGGCGAGCATGCTCGTCTTCGGCGCCCTGGGCTTCCGCGACCTCGGCATCAGCGAATACCCCGAGGTGGACTTCCCCGTCGTCTCCGTCTCGGTCACCCTGGAGGGGGCCTCCCCGGAGATCATGGAGAGCGACGTCGCCGACCCCCTGGAGGACGCCGTCAGCGCCATCGCCGGGGTCCGGGAGGTCTCCTCGGTCAACAAGCAGGGTCGCACCGAGATCACGGTGGAGTTCGAGCTGGAACGCGATATCGATGCGGCCTTCCAGGACGTCCAGGCCAAGGTCTCCCAGTCCCAGAAGATCCTGCCCAAGGACATCGACCCCCCCATCATCGCCAAGGCCAGCCCCCAGGACCGCCCCATCCTGTGGATGGCCCTCTCCGGCAACCGCCCCATCTCCGAGCTCTCGGAGTACGCCAAGGACCACCTCAAGGACCAGTTCCAGACCCTCCCCGGGGTCGGGGACATCACCCTGAGCGGGAACCTGAGCCGCAACATCCGCATCTGGGTGGACGCTGGGAAGCTGGAGTCGCGGGGGCTCTCGGTCTCGGACGTGGTTGCCGCCCTCCAGCGCGAGCACGTGGAGGTGCCGGCCGGGCGCATCGAGACCTCCCAGCGTGAGCTCAACGTCCGCTCGGAAGGCGAGGCCACCTCCGTCGAGGAGATCCGCAGCATCGTGGTGGCGGAGCATGACGGCGCCCAGGTCCGCCTCTCCGATCTGGCCGTGGTCGAGGACGGGCAGGAGGATGCCCGGCGCATCTCCCGGCGCAACGGGATCCCGGCCGTGGGGCTGGGTCTCAAGAAGCAGGCCGGGGCCAACGCCGTGGCCGTGGCCCGGGCGGCCAAGGACAAGCTCCCCCGGATCCGCGCCGCCCTCCCCCCGGACCTCAGCCTGGACGTCTCCTACGACGGCACCACCTTCGTCGAGGACTCCGTACACGAGCTGATCCTGACCCTGGCCCTGGCGGGACTGCTCACCTCCATCGTCTGCTGGCTGTTCCTGGGCTCCCTCAGCTCCACCTTCAATGTCCTTCTTTCCATCCCGACATCCATCGTGGGCACCTTCGCGATCATGAAGTTCGCGGGCTTCACCCTGAACACCTTCACCCTGATCGGACTCTCCCTCTCCGTGGGCATCGTGGTGGACGACGCCATCATGGTCATGGAGAACATCTTCCGCCACGCGGAGGGCGGCAAGAGCCGCCTCCAGGCCGCCCTCGACGGCTCCCAGGAGATCACCTTCGCCGCCCTGGCCGCCACCTTCGCCATCGTGGCCATCTTTCTGCCGGTGGCCTTCATGAAGGGCATGATCGGCCGGATGTTCTTCGAGTTCGGCATCACCATCTCCGCGGCCGTCCTGCTGTCCCTGCTGGAGGCGGTCACCCTGACCCCGGCCCGCTGTGCCCAGTTCCTGAGCATCGGGGAGCGCACCACGGCCGTCGGCAAGGCCATGGAAAGGGCCTTCAAGGCCCTGGAGCGCGGCTATCAGGCCCTGCTGGGCACTTGCCTGAGGCATCCCGTCTGGGTCCTGGTGGCCGCCCTGGGCCTCTTCGCCGGGTCCCTGACCCTGGCCGGACGCATCGGCAAGGAATTCCTCCCGCCCCAGGACCAGAGCCGTTTCCTGGCCACGATCAAGACCCCGCTGGGGACCTCCCTCGAGGCCAT
>JAHFOU010000235.1 GCA_023261525.1 Planctomycetota bacterium
AGGGTCACGCTGGTGTCCGTCGAGAGGGCCCCCGCCGAGAGGGTGGTCCCCACCCGGGAGGAAAGGTTCACGGTCGTGGAGGTCCCCGCCCGGTCGGTGAAGGCCACCGAGCCGTCGGTGACCCCGCCGATCGTGCTGGGCGACAGGCGGCGCCCCCCGTTCAAGGTCCGTGCAAGGACCGAGTTCAGGGAGGAGATCATGCGGCGGCCCACGAGGCGGTTCCCGTTCACCGCGTCCTGCGCCCCGGTGGCGGTGTTCTCCTGGGTCACCCCGGAGAGCCCGAGGTCCGTCAGGGTGTTCGCGCTGTTGAGGGCGGCGACCGTGATCACCCCCGCCCCTGCCGTGTTGTCGGCGATCGTGATCCCCTGGCCGTCGGAGCTGATGGAGGCCGTCACCTTGCCGGCGTTCCCGCTGGCGTTGTTGATGGCGTTCAGGACGTCCTGGACCGTGACCGGGCTGGTGCTGGAGCCGCCGTTCACGTCCACGTCGAAGGTGGCCCCGCTGCGCACCGTGAAGCGGAGATCCGCCAGGGCGGCGCCCAGGCCGGCCTCGTAGGTGGTCCTCACCCCGTTGCCGTCGTTCAGGTCGTCCAGGCGGGTGGTCCCGGAGATGAGGTTGATCCGGGAACCCGTCAGGCGCCCGTTGAGGGTGCTGACGCCGGTGAGGCCCAGGTCCGCGGCGGTGCTGTGCCCGCCGACCTCGGCGACCGTGATGGAAGGGGAGGACGCGGCGTCCGTCAGGACCAGGCCGTCCGCCGACAGGGAGGCCGTGATCTTCGTGGAGCCGGTGTTGATGGCGTCCAGGATGTCCTGGACCGTGGCGGCGGCGGAGACGTCGATGGTGGCGGAAGTGCCGTCCCCGTCCGTCAGCTTGAAGGACCCCCGATCGATCCCGGCCCCCCCGTTGAGGAGGTCGACCCGGGTCTTGCGGTCCACGAAGCCGTTGCCCACCTCGATGGAGAGGCTCCCCTTGCCGATCGCGGTCGTCGAGGCCGCGAACCCGTTGGAGAGGATCTGGGAGGTCTTGGCCAGCTTGCCGACGGTGAAGGAATAGGCCCCCTCCGCGGCGTTGCTGTCCACCGTGGCCGTGAGGGCCGACTCGTTCGAGGAGGAGACCTTCTTGGCTTCGAAGGTCGCGGCGGTCGCCAGGGTCCCCGCGTCCATCTTGAGGGAGAGGAACTTGGCCGCAAGGGCCTTGAGCTCGGTCTGCTGTGTGGTGGAGGTCTTGACCCGGGCCTGGATGAGCTGGATGGGCCTGGTCTGGAGCGCGATGAGCTGCTGGATGATGCTGCCCGTATCCAGGCCGGAGACCAAACCGTTGACCGAGGGCATGGCTTCAGTCTCTCCCATCCGCGCGCGCCTTGCAAGCCCCCAGTCCGCTGCGCGCGGCGCGATCCGGGGCCTATCCCTCCGCCATGTTGCCTTCGGGACCTCCCGTTTCGCTCAGGCGCGAGGACCCGCCCGAAGGCGGGCCCTCGCCCTTTGCTAGATCGTTTACCTGCCGCCGAGCAGCGCGAGCACGCTCTGCGGGGTCAGGTTCGCCTGCGCCAGGATGGCGGTGCCCGCCTGGACCAGGATCTGCGACCTGGTGAAGTTCGCCGTCTCGGCCGCGAAGTCGGTATCGCGGATCCGCGACTGCGCGTCGCTCAGGTTCTCGATGGCCACCCCCAGGGTGTTCTGCTGGCTCTGGAGGATGTTCTTGTCGAAGGCGCCCAGCCTGGCGCGCATCTTGGTGATGTCGTCGATGGCGGCGTCCAGGATCTTGGCCGCCTGGCCGGGGTTGGTGCGGAGGTCGTACTTCCCGCCCGTCACCACCTGGTTGAGGAAGCCGTCGGCCTGGCTCCCCAGGTTGAAGGAGTTGACCTGCTGGATGCCCAGGTTCACGCGCTCGCTGGCGTTCGCCGTGTCACCCACCTGGAACTTGGCGCCTCCCCCGTGCACATCGAAGGTCCTGAGCACGTTGAGCAGTTCCCCGTTCTTCAGGCGGACATGCATCTTGAGGGTCTGGGTGTTGAGATCGGCCTCCAGACCGCGGGTGGTGGCCGCCACCCCGTTGATCTTGATGACCGCGTCCTGGCCCGAGTCGCGGCTGCTGATGAAGCGGGTGCCGTTGCCGTCCGTGTCCAGGTCCGTCAGGCTGACGAACTGCTTGGAACCGAACTCGGTGGAGTAGAAGGACATCGACGTGGCGACGAAGACGCCAGAGACGCCGGTGGATTCCTTCACGGCGTTCACGGCGGCCACGATCCCGCTGTTGGCCGTGGAGGCGCCGATGGTGATGACCTCCGTCCCCTTGTTCCCGCTGATCTGCAGGGTGATGGCCGAACCGGCGCTGGTCCCCTTGATGACCTTGGTCACCCGGCCGTACTGGGCGCTGGTGGTCATCGTGATCTGGATGTTCTTGACCGAGGTGTTCCCGAACTCCAACCCGAAGATGCCCAGGTCCTTGAGGGCCGACAACGGGGCGTTCGTGGAGACCGTGTAGTCCAGGTTCCCGTTGAGCAGGTGGAGCGTGGAGAACTTGGTGGTGTTGGCGATCCGGTTGATGGTGTCGACCGCCGAGTCGATCTGCGCCTGGTTAGCGTCGACTTCCTCCGAGGAGATGGCGCCCGTGTTGGCGGCCTCCAGGGCCAGGTCCTTCACGGAAACCAGCAGGCTGGTCACCTCGTTCAGGGCGGACTCCGCGGTGCTGACCATGTTGGCCGCCCGCTGGGTGTTGTCCGTGGCCTGCTTGAGGGCCGCAAGCTGGGACCTCAGCCGTTCGGAGATCACCAGACCGGCCGGGGCATCACTGGCCCGGTTGATCTTGAATCCCGAAGACAATCTTTCCAAAGACTGGTTCAGCTGCTTGTTGGCCTGCGTCAGGTTGTGCAGGGCATTCAACGAAGCAATGTTCGTATTGATCCGCGTCATGGCATCCTCCTTGATGTGACCCCCCGCGCATCCTTGCGCGGGTTTTCGACCCCGAGACAGACCCCTACTCGACCTCTCTCTCCAGCTTATCGACGCCCGGACCCCTAAACTTTAACCCGGATGAACCGGATGCTTTCAAGCCCGCTCCAGCAAAGCTCTTGCGGCGCGTTAACCCAGCAGGTCCTTCAGGCGGTCCACATCCTGGGCCTGGGGTGCGGCCGCGGACTTGTTCTGACGCTGGATTTCTTCATAAAGCTCTGTCCTGAATACCTTTACATCCTTCGGAGCCTCGATCCCGATCCTGACCTTGTCCCCCCGGACGTCCACGATGGTGATCCGGATGCCGTCCCCGATCATGATGGACTCGTCCTTCTGGCGGGACAGCACGAGCATGGGCGTTAGGCCCCCCGCCGGCGCATCACGGGATGGCGGGCCGAATAGCTGCTGTCGGACAGCACCAGCTGCTTGCCCAGCCTCTCCGGCAGGTTCAGGACGACGGGACCCAGCAGGTTGGCCGTGGTCTCCGTGGGCTCCTTCCCGATCACCAGGATGACCAGGACATAGCCGTCCTGGGCGCTCTGCAGGGAGATCTCGGCAAGGTCCTCCTTGCGGACCTCGACCCGATAGCCCGGCAGGAAGAGGGCCGGATCACAGCAGACGAAGGCCAGGGAAGGGACGTCGACCGCCTGGAGCCACTTGAGGGGCCCCCCGCCCGGGTTGTCGAACAGGATGTAACGCTCGACCTCCGGGAAGCCCAGGATGCCCCCCGGGAAGGTGTAGCAGGCCGAGGCCGGGACCTCCACGGCCCCGAACCGAACGGTCTCGACCTTCACACGTGCCGGATCCGTCATGCCTTCCTCCATGCCCCGTTACAGGAAGTCCACCAGGCTGAGCTGAAGCGCGCTGGCCGAGACCTTGAGCGCGGCCTGCAGGGAGACCTGCTCCTGGCTGAGCCTCGTCAGCAGTTCGGCCAGGTCGGCGTCCTGGGTCTGGGAGAGGAGGCCCTTCACCTGCTCGCTCTCCTGCTGGAGGCGGGTGTCCGTCATCTCCAGGCGCTGGGACCAGCCCCCGGCCACGGCGCGGCTGTCGAGCAGCTTCGAGAAGGCCGCGTCCAGCTCCTGGCCGCGCTGGCTGATGGCGATGGTGTTGTTCGCGGACAGGTTGGCCTGGAGCTCGGTGAGGATCGCGAAGACGCTCCCGGTCACCAGCGGATTGACGTCGGTCCCGGTCAGGGTAGCCGAGGCGACGCTCTGGTTGATCCC
>JAHFOU010000236.1 GCA_023261525.1 Planctomycetota bacterium
GAGGAGAGCCACTGCCCAGAGGATGGTCGGCCTCCGGGACTTCCGGACGGGGTCCGAGACCTGCTGGCCCCGTGCCTCCCGTTCCAGTCGCTTGCGGCGAGACTTCTTTCCCATGGCGTGATTGTCCTGTCCTGGCGGTCTGCAGCAAGAAGTACTGAAGAAGGCTGTCCCCATTTTGCCTCGGGGGGGGCCTTTGTACTGGTGAACGGGGGGCAATTCCGTTTCCGGAGGGGATTTGCGTGCCGGAAAGCTTCCTGGGGACAGGCTGGGCCTTTCCCGTCCAGGTGGACGGCAGGGGCGGGATCCGTTTGAGCGACGGCGAGGAGGACATCCGGGAGGCTGTGGGCATCGTCCTGAGGACCCGCCTGGGCGAGCGGGTGATGCGCCCGGAGTTCGGAAGCGGCCTGGCGGACCTGGTCTTCGACCCGAACGACGCCGCCCTGGCTGGCCGGATCGAGTTCCTGGCGCGGAAGGCCCTGGAGCGATGGGAGCCTCGGGTCCTCCTGAAGGAGGTCCGGGCCGTGACCGGGGGGACCAGGATGGAGGTGGATGTGAGCTACGTGGTCCGGCAGACCAACCGGGAGGACAACGTGGTCGTGCCCTTCTTCTCCGGGGAGCTTCCATGATGGAGGAAAGGTAATGGCCTCCAAGGGCAGGCTCCTCCCGGTTCCCAACCTGGACGACCGCGACTGGCGGGCCATCAAGGACGCCATGGTCCAGGCCATTCCCCAGCGGGCCCCTGAGTGGACCGACCACAACCTCTCCGACCCCGGCGTCACCCTGATGGAGACTTTCGCGCTGCAGATCGAGCAGCTGATCGTCCGCCTCAACCAGGTCCTGCCCAAGCACCTGAGGGAATACCTCAACCTCATCGGCGTGACCCTGACCCCGCCATCGGCGGCCCGGGCGCTCTGCTTCTTCCGGCCCGTCTCCCGGCCGAGCTTCGACGTGACCGTGCTCAAGGGTTTCGAGATCGCCACCGCCGGGGCTTCCGGCGACAAGCCCCTGGTCTTCTCCACGGACAGGGATCTCGTCATCCATGCCGCCCGGCTGAAGCGGGTCCTGGGGGACCGCAGCGGGGTCCTCTCCGACTTCACGGCCGAGGCCAACGCGCCACCTCCGGGAATGGCCTTTGCCCCCCTGCCCGGGGTTCAGGCGGGGGACGCCCTCTACCTGGCCTATGACGCCGACGACTACTTCGAGGCCCTGGACGCCCTCCTGGACACCCCGTCTGCAGGGATCACCGGGGTCTGGGAGTTCTACGAGGAGAGGGCGGACGGCACGGCCTCCTGGGAGCCCCTGCCGCTTCCCCCAGGGGGAGACGGCACCCTGGGCCTGACCCAGGAGGGGCGCCTCGCCTTTGAGGTTCCGGCCCGCTGGGAGGCCGTCTCCGTGGGCGGGGAGCTCGCCACCTGGCTCCGGTTCCGGGTGACAGCTGTGGCCCCCGCGGGAGCCTTCGCCGTCCTGAGGGGCCTCTCCATCGACCGGGTCCTGGGACGGGTGCCCTGCTCCCACGCCGTCCAGGTGACAGGCGAGATCCTGGGCTCCAGCTCCGGCGGGATCGACCAGCGCTTCTTCATCTCCAAGGTCCCCGTCCTGGACCTGGCGCTGGAAGTCGACGAGGGCACCGGCTTCCAGGCCTGGGCCGAGGTCGAGGACTTCGCCGACTCCGGGCCGGCCGACCGGCACTACCTCCTCAATAGGGGCACCGGGGAGGTCCTCTTCGGGGACGGCCTCCGGGGCAGGGCCCCCGCCCAGGGCACCGGCAACGTCCGCGCCGGCTACCGGTATGGCGGCGGGGCCCGGGGCAACGTCGGGGCCGGGACCCTAATCCGGATGCGCCAGACGCATCCTTTTGTGGCCTCCGTCACGAACAAGGAGGCGGCCTCCGGGGGCGGGGACGAGGAGACGGTGGAGGAGGCCATCGCCCGGGGGCCCTCCGAGACCCTGAGGACCCGGAACCGCGCCGTCGTCGCCGAGGACTTCGAGACCCTGGCCTTGGAATCCTCGACCGGGATCGCCCGGGCCAAGACCCTGCCCCTCTTCGACCCGGCCGAGCCTCTGGTGGAGAAGCCCGGGCTGGTCTCCGTGATCGTGCTCCCCAAAGGCGGCGCGCCCCTCTCCCTGGCCCTCCGCGACCAGGTCCGGTCCTACCTGGACGAGCGGCGCCTGGTCACCACCCGGATCTTCGTCGTGGAAGCGGAGTTCGTGGACCTGGATCTGGAAGTGACGGTCCTCAAGACCCCCGAGGCCAACCCCGTGGCGCTCGAAGCCCTGCTCCGTGCGGCCGTGCTGGAGTACTACGACCCCGAGGCGGGGGGCGACCCCGCCCGGGCCGTGGCCTACGTCCGGGGGCTCTCCACTTCCCGGGGCGACGGCTGGGAGTTCGGTCGGGACGTCTTCCGCTCCGAGCTCTTCGAATTGCTGGAGCGGGTGGCTGGCGTGGACCATGTCGAGGCCATCGCGCTCCCGGCGGCCACGGTGCCCCTCTCGGACCACCAGCTCCCCCGAGTCCACAATCTCTCCGTCACCGTGGCGGCGTAGGAGGAAGCATGCCCGAGCGCTTCCAGGACGCCCTCTTCAAGGCTCTCCCGGGCATCTACCGGGAGGGGGACGAGGGGGGAGGGGATGGGAAGGCCACCCTCACCTACCGCCTCCTGGGCCTCTTCGCCGAGGTCCTGGAGGAGATGGAGGGGGAGGTCTACGGCCTCCACCGGGAGTTCGACCCGAAGCGGGCCGGGGCGAAGTTCCTGCCCTGGCTGGCCTCCTGGGTGGCGCTCGAGCTGGACGAGACCTGGGAGGAGTCCAAGCGCAGGGATCTCGTCGGCCGCATCGTCTCCCTCTATCGTCTGAGGGGGACGGTGGAAGGGCTCAAGTCCTTCGTGGAGATCTACACCGGGATCCGGCCGGACATCATCGAGGAAGGCACAGGCGGCTGGCAGGTCGGGGTGCGGTCTACCGTGGAGGTGGACATCCGGATCTACGGGACCTGGGAGGAGGACGCCCACCGCTTCAGTGTCCTGGCAAAGACGTTCGAGGAGCTCTCCCCCGAGCGGAAGGCCAAGATCCGGGAGCGGGTGTTAATAGAAAAGCCGGCCCACACCCAGCTGGTCCACGTGGGCTTCACGGCCTCCTTCTGGCGCATCGGGGTCCGGTCCACCGTGGGTGTGGACACGAAGGCGGGGGGATAGGCCGTGGCCCTGAAGCGCCTCAAGTGGTTGAAATATCTCTTCGTCAACCGCGTGGAGGCGGAGACCGAGCAGCAGTACTGGAACGAGAAGCGGAAGAAGCACCTCGCCAACGAGCACTCCGAGGGGCTCGTTCTCGGCCTTGAGGTCCTGGCTACCGACCCGGCCTCGCTCTCGGTGAGGGTGAACGCCGGCCGGGCCATCGACACGGACGGCAACGACCCCGAGGTGGAGTCCATCCAGCAGCGGAATCTCGCAGCCCTGGTCCCGCCCTCCGGGGAGAGCCTGGTCTACCTGTCGCTCCGCTACAACACGACGGAGACCGAGCCCTACTTCGTCGACGAGATCGGGGCCACCCAGAACAAGTTCGTGCAGGACGGATTCCTCCTGGAGGCCTCGCCCGTGGCGCCCGCGTCGCCCGTCCTTGAGCTCTGCAGAATACGCCTGGGGGCGGGGGCGACCGCCATCCTGGACCCCGCGGACCCGGCCAATCCGGGCCTGAACGAGATCGACCGGACCCACGTCAAGCGCTCGGGCAAGGAAGTGGTTCTGCTTCGGGACCTGGCGGACGTCTCGGACGCCGAGGCCGACGCCTTCAACGCCATGCCCGCGCCCTCGGCCGCCAACCGCATCGCCGTCCTTGCCGACCTGGCCCCGATCGAGGCTGAACAGGCGGCGCTCTCGGCCGAGGTGCTCGCCGCGCGGGGCTCCAAGCCCTCCCTGGACGAGCGCCTGGACGTCGCCCTGAACGAGGACGGCACCCTCAGGACCACGGGCTTCGGCGCAGGCATCGACCGGGAGGAGATCGCCATGCTCCTGCCTCATGAGGCCAGCCCGGTCTCGGACCGGGCTCTGGTGGAGCCCGGGCGTTTCACGAAGTCCGACGCCTCGGGCTTCGTGGACGTGCCGGCGCCCCTGACCTCGGCCGCCTTCCCGCCGGTGGCGGCCGGGCAGGTCCGCTACGACCTTCTCCTTCTC
>JAHFOU010000015.1:0-3204 GCA_023261525.1 Planctomycetota bacterium
TGGCCCCGGCCGCCAGCCTCTCCACCGGGGGCAGGGCCTCCTTCACCGCCGTCTCCTCGGAGACGCTGTAGTTCCCCTGGGCCTCCCCCAGCCAGCCCTGGCGTGCGCCGTCGTAGTCCAGGTACCACTCGTTCCAGGTGCCCTGGCCGTAGTCCATCTGGACCCGGCCGACCACGGTGAAGCCCTTGCCCCGGAAGCAGCCCTGGGCCAGGAGCTGGACCGGGGAGGCGTCCTTCAAGAGGTCAGCCATCCGGCCCAGGGTTTCCAGGTTCATGTCCTTGCGGATCAGGGTGGAGCGGCAGAAGGGGCAGACGACGAGCAGGGCCGCGCTGGAGCGGAAGTCGACCGGGGCCCCGCAGGAGGGACAGGAGACCTTATGGACGGGCATAGGGCCTTGCCAATCGGCGGATACGGACCCGGCGGGACTTCAGGCGCAGGCGGCAGGCCTTGGCCCAGTCCCAGTCCGGGCGGGGGCGGCAGCAGAAGAGGTTGAAGCAGGCCGAGCCGAACTCCGGGAAGGTATGGCAGGCCAGGTGGCTCTCCTTCAGCATCCAGAAGCCGGTGAGCCCCCCGGGCCCCGGGAAGCGGTGCCAGCGGATGGGCCCGACCGGGTGAAGGCCCAGGTCCTGGACCACGGCCCGGAAGAGGGCGGCCAGGCGGCGGCGGTCTTTCAAGGCCTCCGGCGGACACCCGGAGGCCTCCACCACCCACTCCATCCCCTTGCCCTGAGGAGGCTTCATCTCGAGTTCGCCCAGAGGCAAAGGATCCCCAGGAGAACCAGGATGGCGAGCACCGCGCCGGCCACCTTCCAGGGGCTCCAGGGGGAATCCCCCCTCACCTCGCCGGTCTGCCCGTTGACCAGGAAACGGTAGGTCTTCTCCCCGTACCGGTACGCGGCCACCCAGACCGGCAGAAGGACGAGCTTGAAGTACATGCCGGAGAGGGAGGTGCTGACGCTCAGGTTCATGTGGGTATCGCCGGGGACCTGGGCGTCGCACTCCTGCTCCTCCCAGGCCCGCATGCGGGCGGCGGCGTCCTTCCAGCCCTCCCGCAATCCCAGGGCATAGGCCTCGGCCTGGTACCCGGACAGGAGGCGGGGGTCGTAGGGCTGGAGGGCGGCGAAGTCGAAGGGCTCGATCGCGGAGAGGTGCTCGGCAGGCAGGCCCTTGGACGCGCAGACCGGGACGTCATCGTATACCCCCGCGTGGCTCCCCGAGCTGGGCCACCAGCGGGTGTGGCGGACCTGGCGGGTGTGGGTCCGGCCCTGGGAGTCCGTGTAGGTCTCGGTGGTGTAGTAGTAGGTCCCCGAGAGGGCCGTCCACTCGGACTGGGCCTGGGCGTCATAGGTCCAGAAGGGCACATAGGTCCCCTTCAGCATCTCGGTCTCGCCGCGGCGCTTCAGGTCGGACGGCGCGAACCAGCGCTTGGAGATCCATTGCCGGAAGGCGGCCACCGCGCCAGCGCGGTCCACCCGGAACGGCAGGACGCCTTCCGGCGGGAGGATGCCGTCGCCGGGAACATCCTCCGCGACCTGGGGAATGCCGCAGAAGGGGCAGGAGAGGGCTTCCAGCCCGGCGGAGAGAACCATCTCGGCGGAGCAGCCGCCGCAGCGGACGCGGCGCACCCCGGGCTCGGCGGGCTTCCCCTCCCCGGCCGTAAGGGCGGCTTCCAGGTCGTGCTCGTCGAGGATCTCACGGGGCTTGGGCAGGGGCGTGCGGGCCCCGCACTGCCCGCAGGCCAGGCCTTGGCTCGGGGGGTCGAAGACCATCTGGGCCCCGCAGGCGGAGCAGGGGAAGGTGAGGACCGAGGCCACGGCCTCCGTTCCCATCACACGGCCTTTCCGCACCCCGGACAGAACCTCCCGCCTGCCGGCACGGCCGTCCCGCAGGAGGCGCAGAACGCCCCCGCGGCCGCCGCGATCCCGGTGCCGCAGGTCGGACAGAAGCGGGAGCCGGGCGGAACCGCATGCCCGCAGGCGCCGGCCGCGCCAGCACCGACAGGCGGCTTGGGCTGCATGGCCCCGGCCATGGCCTGGCCGATCACCGCGCCCGCCCCGATCCCGGCCCCCATGCCGGCGAAGTTCCCGCCGCCGGGGTTGTTCGCCGCGTCCCGGATGGCCTCGGCCGTCTGGTACTGGGTGTACTTGCCCAGGTCCCCGATCACGCCCATCTGGGTCCTCTTGTCGAGGGCCTTTTCGACCTCCTCCGGCAGGGAGATGGACTGGAGGTAGAAGGCCTTGGCGCGGACGCCGTAAGCCTTGAAATCCTGCTCGATCTTGGCCTTCCCGGCCGCGGAGAGCTCGTCGTACTTCCCCGCCAGGTCCAGGGCGGGGATCTTCATCTCCCCGATCAGGTCCACGAAGCGGGTCACGATCATGCGCTTGAGGAATTCCGAGATCTGGTCGGTGGTGAAGAGGTTGGCCGTGCCCACCACCTTGTTCACGAAGAGCTGGGGGTCCCCCACCTCGAAGGCGTAGGCGCCGAAGGCCCTCAGGCGCACCGGACCGAACTCCGGGTCCCGCATCATCACGGGCGTCGGGGTGCCCCACCGCTGGTCCGTGAACTCCTTCAGGTTCACGAAGAAGACCTCGGCCTTGAACGGGGAGTTCCCCCCGAAGGGGATGGCCAGCAGCTTCGTCAGCAGGGGGATGTTCATCGTCGAGAGCGTGTGCCGGCCTGGCCCCAGCACGTCCAGGGCCTTGCCGTCGCGGAAGAACACCGCGGCCTGGCTCTCGCGCACGATGCACTGGGCCCCGAGCTTGATCTCCCGCCCCTTCACGGGGAACTGGTAGACCATGTCCTCGGGACGGGCGTCCATCCACTCGATGACGTCGATGAACTGGTGGGACAGTGCGTCCAGGATACCCATGGGCAATGCTCCTTTCGGGATGACCTAGTTCGAGAGGTCCAGGAAAAGCTCCTTACGGCGGTCCAGCAGGGCCTCGATCGCGGCGGCCTTGGCCTCGCTGGGATCGGCCTTCAAGCCCTCCGCGGCGGCCAGAAGGGTCTGGTCGTGCTCATAGAGGCGGTCCAGCTGGGGCTCGAGGACCTTCACGGCGTCGAAGAAGCCGCTGTAGCCCCCCGCCGCCGTTCGGACGCGGTCGGCCAGGGTGGCTGCGCGCTGGGAGAGGCGCTGGAGCCTCTCGACCTCGTCCAGGCGTCCCGTCTTCACCAGGGCGGCGCTCGCCTCGCCCAGGGCATCCAC
>JAHFOU010000015.1:3214-12680 GCA_023261525.1 Planctomycetota bacterium
GGCATCCACCACGGCCTTGAGCCGCGCAGCGACCGCCTCGCGCACCAGGCGGTCCGCGTCCCGGCGGTGCTCCCGGGCGTAATAGCCGCTGAAGCCGGGGATCCATTCCCCGACCCGCTGGATCCAGGTCCTGCCCCCCACCACCTGTTCCCGAACACCCATGGTTTCCCCTCCTGTGCGTTAACCCGCGACCGGATGGATTCTGCCACCCCCCGACGGCCGCGGCCATGA
Source organism: Planctomycetota bacterium (assembly GCA_023261525.1). Lineage (GTDB taxonomy): Bacteria > Planctomycetota > SBBH01 > JAHFOU01 > JAHFOU01 > JAHFOU01. The sequence continues at coordinate 3,446 of JAHFOU010000015.1, forward strand.
GAATCTCAGCCCCTTTTTGGAACCGCGGCCAATGGCCTCCGCCCCGGGCTCTGGTATGATCGGTCGCATGATCGAAATCGAGGGCCTGAAGAAGCGCTATGGAGCCGTCGAGGCCGTCAAGGACCTCACCCTCACCATCGGCCAGGGCGAGATCTTCGGCTTCATCGGGCCCAACGGCGCGGGCAAGACCACCACCATCCGCATCCTGGCCACCCTCATGGCCCCCTCGGCCGGCCTGGTCCGCATCGACGGCCTCTCCCTGGGCAAGGACGTCGCGAGGATCCGCCCCCTCATCGGCTACATGCCCGACACCTTCGGGGTCTACGAGGAGATGCTGGTCCTCGAGTACCTGGAGTTCTTCGCGGCGGCCTACGGGATCCGGGGGCCCAAGCGCGCCCAGGTCATCGACGACGTGCTCCAGCTGACCGACCTGACCTCCCGGCGCATGGCCGTCATCGGGGACCTCTCCCGCGGCATGCAGCAGCGCCTGGGCCTGGCCAGGGTCCTGGTGCACGACCCCAAGGTCCTCCTGCTGGACGAGCCGGCCTCGGGCCTGGATCCCCGCGCGCGGATCGAGATCCGCGAGCTGATCCGGGAGCTGGGGCGCATGGGCAAGACCATCCTGCTGTCCTCCCACATCCTGCCCGAGCTGGGGAGCCTGTGCACGCGGATCGGCATCATCGAGAAGGGCGTCCTGCGCTTCCAGGGGACCCTGGCCGAGGCCGTCGCCAAGGTCGGGGGCGAGCGCGAAGTGGAGGTCGGCATCAGGGGCGAGACGTCCCTGGCCGAGCGCGTCCTGGCCGGGAGTCCCGGGGTCAAGTCGGTGCGCCAGGAGCGCGGCAACCTGAGGGTGGCCGTGGACGCCTCCTACGACCTGGCGGAAATCCCCCTGAGCCTGGCACGCCAGGGCATGGGCACCACCCTCCTCAAAGAGCGGGAGATCGACCTGGAAGACGTCTTCCTGAGGATGACCCAGGGCAGCCTGGCGTGAGGGTCATGCCCTTCGTGGCCCAGGAGGCCGGGCCCCACTTCCGGGTCCCCAGGACCTTCGTGATCCGGGCCCTCTACCTGGCCGCTTCGGCCACGGTGCTGGCCTTCGCCATCCCCTACCTCGCCACCGGAGAGACGGGGACCTTCGCCCGCCAGCTCTACAACACCTTCTATGTGACCACCTACGCTGCGGTCTGCCTGCTGGCTCCGGTGCTCACGGCCCACGCGGTGTTCCGGGACAAGACGGCAGGCCTGGCCTCGGTGATCGCGGCCTCCCCCGTCACCCCGATGGAATACTGCCTGGGCCGACTCCTGGGCCAGCTGGCGGCCCTGGGCGGCATCCTCCTGGTGGGCACCCCCCTCTTCGTCATCATGATCTTCCTCCACGCCATCAGCCCCGGGGAGATGGTCAAGGGGATCCTCTTCCTGGCCCTGGGCGGGGCCCTTTCGGCCTCGTTGGCCCTGGGCCGGGCCATCGACGCCGAATCCTTCCCCGGCGCCGTGGCCTCCACCTACGCCCTGACCATCTTCCCGGGATGCCTGACCCCCCTGCTCTGGTTCTGGTACTTCGCCACCGATCCCACCCTCCACGCCGGATGGTGGGCCTACATCGCGGTCGCCACCCCGGTACCCCTGATCTACAACCTGGTGAGGGCCCAGGCCCTCTTCCGCAGGCGCTTCGTCTCCGAGGGCGCGGCCTCGGCCCCCTGGCAGATCCGGGAAGGCCGCTACCGGGGCCCCATCTCCGGCAACCCCGTCTACTGGTGGGAAAGGACGCGGGCGGCGCGGATCCTGGAAAAGAGCTTCGGCCGGGCCGACTCCCTGAGCGGGGCCGTGCGCATCCTGGCGGGCCTGGCAGCCATCGCCGCCCTCATCCCCCTCTGCCTGGCCTGGCAGGGGGTGGCGGCCCTCCAGGCCCTGGCCGTCCTGTCCGCGGCGGCCCAGGCGGCCTCCTCCGTGACCGGGGACCGGGAGCTCAAGGTCTGGCCCAGCCTGGTCTCCACGGCCCTCCCCCCGCGTGACCTGGCCTTCGGCAAGCTCCTGGGCGTGCTGATGGGCCTGCGCATGGCCTGGATCGCGGCCGCCATCGGCTGGACCATCCATCTGGCCGTCCATGCGGGGGACCCCGTCGAGCTGGAACACATCCTGGGCTGGTCCGTGGGCCTTTCCACCTTTGGCGCCATGCTCGTCACCGCCGCCCTGCACTTCTCCCTCTCCTCGGAGACGACCGCCAAGGCCATGGGTCGCACCCTGGGGCTGGGGATCCTGCTGGCCGGGGCCCCCTTCGTGCTGGAGCAGGCGGATGTGGCCCGGCTCGGCCACGGCGGCTGGACGGCCCTGATCCTGGCCTGGGGCGGCCTGGGGGTGATCCTGGCGATGATGCTGCCGGGACGCTTCGCGCAAGCAGCCCTCGACGTCTAGGCTTCCCGGGCTACTCCACCTTGGCCTTGGCCAGGTCGGCCTGCCAGGCTTCCTCGAACCCCACGGGCGTGAGGTTGTAGACCTCCTCCAGGACCCGGGTGAAGCCTTCCTTGTCGTCGTTGAACTCGCAGGCGAGGCACTTCGCCCGGGTGATGAGGATGGGGAACTTGGCCGGGTCACGCCGCCGGAGGTAATCCATCATGTACCAGATCTGCATGTGGACCTTGGCGTTGAACTTGTCCAGGATGAGGCGGGAGATCTCAGAGAAGGGCACCAGCTTCCCCGCCGCGAGGTACTTCTGGAGCTGGTCGACGTACTGGGCGCGCTTTCCCGAGCGGAAGTCGACGTTCAGGACCTCGTGATGGCAGGAGGTCACCGCGCTGCCGAAGCGGTCCATCTCCTGGACCCGGGCCCAGGCCTCGTGCATCCAGTCGGGGAAATCCAGCGCGGGGGTCCGGCCCGTCTTCCGGTGGGAGGCCTTGGCCCGGTACTCCGGGCACGAGATGGCGAAATCGTGCGCGAGGATCTCGGCCGTGTTGTGGTAGAGGTACTGGTGGAAGGACTCGTCCGTCTGGAAGTTCTTGGAGTCCCCTTCCCCCCCGAGGAAGCAGAAGTAGAACGCCCCCCCGACGGGCCTCAGGCTCTTGCGGTCCATGAACTTCTCCGGCCCGTTCAGCCCCTGGACGCTCCCCGGCACCTTGGCGCCGAACACGAAGATCCATTCCCGGACCTCCGTCCCGGCCGGCAGCTTGGTCCACTCCACCTTGGAATCCCCCATCTGGGCCTTCTCCCCCCGGTTCGGGACGTAGGCCTCGAAGGCGTCCGACTCAAGCGTGGGCCAGATGGGGTTCTTCCCGTCGGGATCGAAGGTCCTGGAGAACTGCTCCCAGCACTCCTCCAGGCGGCGCGCATAGAGATGGGCGCGCAGGTGGGCGCCGATCCGGGTCCGCCGCTTGTTCACCTTGAGGCGGGGGACCTCGGATTCGTTGAAGCCGTCCCGGTAGGTCCTCTCCTTCGCATCGACGTAGACGAGGACCTGATCCCCCTTCAGATCCCAGGTCAGCTCGAAATGCTGGGTCTGGAGGTGCATGGGGCTGCACTTGACGCGGCTGTCGACATCCTTGCGGCGGCGGTCCATCACCTCCCGGGAGGCCTTGAGCTGGCTCTCGCGCCGGGCCTTGATCTCCTCCGTCGCGCATTTCGGGCAGGGCTTCCATCCCAGCCCCTGGCAGCAGGGAAGGAGGCTGCACTCGGTGCACAGGAAGGTGCCCACCTTGAGGACCCCCACGTCCAGCTCGTTGGGCCCCGGATCCCCCGTGCCCTTCAGGCTTTCCCAGGCGTGGCTGCAGGGAAGCCAGCCCTTCCCCTCGCAGGCGGCGCACCCGGTCCCCGCGCTCGGCGGGGGGCCGGTCTCGTCCCCCAGCGCCCGGGCATGGGGAACGGCAAGGATGGAGAGGAGAAGCGCCGCGAGCAGGGTCCGGATCATCGGGTCTACTCCCCCTTGGCCTTGGCCAGGTCGGCCTGCCAGGCCTCCTCGAATCCCAGGGGCGTGAGGTTGTAGACCTCCTCCAGGGCCCGGAGGAAGCCCTCCTTCTCATCATTGCGTTCGCAGGAGATGCACTTGGTCCGGGCGATGAGAACGGGGAACTTGGCCGGGTCGCGCCGCCGGAGGTAGTCCATCATGTACCAGATCTGCATGTGGATCTTCGTCGTGAACCGGTCCCGGATCAGGCGGGAAATCTCGGAGAAGGGCACCAGCTTCCCCGCCGCGAGGAAGGCCTGGAGCTTCTCGACATACTGGCCCCGCTTGCCCCGCTGGAAGTCGGTGCGGGCGACCTCCTCGTGGCATGCGACCGCGGCATTCCCGAAACGGTCCATCTCCTGGACCCGGGCCCAGGCCTCGTGCATCCAGTCCGGGAAATCCTGCCAGGGCACCCGGCGGTGCGCGGAACGGTGGAAGGACGCCTCATAGTCGTCGCCGGAGATGACGTAATCGTGGATCAGGAGCTCGGACACGTTGTGGTACAGGTACTGGTGGTACAGGTCGTCCGTCTGGAAGGCCTGGGAGCCCCCGTCCGAGCCGAGGAAGCTGAAGAAATAGGCCCCGCCCAAGGCCATGTTGGTCTTCATGTCCTTGAACTTCTCCGGCCCTCCCAATCCCTGGACGCTCCCCGGGATCCTGGGGCCGAACAGGAAGACCCACTCCCGGATCGGGGTGCCCGCCTTGAGGAGGGTGGCCTCCAGCTTGGAATCCTTGAGACGTAATCCTGCCAGCGGTCCGAGGAGAGCGGAGGCCAGAGGGGATGCTGGCCGTCCGGATCGAAGGTCCTGGAGAACTGCTCCCAGCACTCCTCCAGGCGTCGCGCATAGAGATGGGCGCGCAGATGGGAGGAGATCTTGGCCCGGCGCTTGTTCACCCGGGCCCTGGGGATCTCGTCGTAGAGAAAGCCGTCCCGGTAGGTCCTCTCCTTGTTGTCCACGTACACCGAGACCGTATCCCCCGGAAGCTCCCAGACCAGCTCGTAATGCGCCGACCGGAGATGCAGGGGCTTGGATCCGGTCCGGGAATCGATGTCCTGGCGGCGCCGCTCCATCACCTCCCGGCACTCCTGGAGCCTGGCCTCGCGGAAGTCCCGGATCTCCTTCGTGGCGCACTTCGGGCAGGGCGTCCACCCCAGCCCCTGGCAGCAGGGCATGGCCAGGCACTCGCTGCAGAGGAAGGTGCCCACGGTGAGGGGCCCCACGTCCAGCTCCCTGGGCCCGGGCACCACCGGGTCCGAGCCGCCCTTGAGGCTCTCCCAGGCGTGGACGCAGGGAAGCCAGCCCTTCCCCTCACAGAGCTCGCAACCGGTGCCGGCGCCCGGCGGAGGGCCGGAGCCGTCCCCCCGGGCCGTCGAGAACACCCCGAAGAAGGCCAGGAGAAGGGCGGCCAGAAGGGGACGCATCACTCGACGTTCGCGACCTGGACGAAGCGGCCTCCGGTGGCCTTGGCGATGTCCTCCAGGACCATCAGGCGCTCGCGCCCGACCCCGATGGTATGGATCCGGGTGCGGCAGACGCGGTAGAGCCTTGCCACCGAGGCCACGACCTCCTGGTCCTGGGTGATGAGGCCCTCCGTCGGCTGACCGTCCGAAAGCAGCATCACCGTATCGGGCCAGTTCTTCCAGTCCCAGGAGGCCCCCTCCCGGAAGAGGTCCTGCTCCTGGAACCCGAGGGCCGCCACCACGGCGTCATAGGTGGCCGTCTAGCCCTCGGGAGCCTGGCGCTTCACGAAGGCGATGGCCTCGCTGACCGCGCCGGCGGAGGCCTGGGTGAGGACGGGTTTCCAGGCCTTCTGCTTGCCGGCGCTCTGGAAGCAGATGATATTGAAGGAGATCTCCGGCTTGAGCTGGCGGAGGGCCCGGCAGAGCTCGCGCTGGCAGAAGCCCAGCTTGGTCGGGGGGAACGCCTCCTCCGCCGGCTTGCCCGGCTGGTTGCGCTCGTAGCCCATGGCCTGCTCGTCCGTCGGGCGATCGATCCGCTTCACCTCGCCCTTCTCCTCCACCTTGTAGTCGTCCTTCTTGGGCGGCGTCGGGGTCTTGACGGGATGCTCCAGGACGTGCTCGGCCATGCTCGCGGAGCAGTCCATCACGAAGACGATGCGTCCCTGCAGGGACTTGAGCTCCTTGATCTTCTTGCCGTAGTCGATCCCGGCGAAACGGGTGGCGCGCTGGGTGACGGCCTCCTCGGTGCCCTCGATGGCGGGGGCATGCTCGGCCTCCCGGCGGGCCTCCTCCGCCTGCTGTTCCTGGACCTCCTCCTTCGCCGCACCGAGGTCGTTGAGGGCCTGGCTCAGGTCGTCGATCATGCGGAACTCCGTCTCCTTCTCCAGGACCTGGCGGATCAGGGGGACGGCCTCGAGGTCCTTCAGGCGGACCAGGGCCTCCAGGGCCGCGGAGCGCACCCGCCAGTCCTTGTCGAGCAGGGCATTGCGGAACTCCGGCAGGAGGGCCGAGACCCCGTGGTCGGCCAGGCCCAGGATGGCCACGCAGCGCACCGGCTCGACCTTGTCGGTCAGGAGGATCTTGAGCAGGGGCACCGCCGCCTCCTCGGGGCACTTGCCCAGGGCCGTGGCGGCCTCCAGCCTGAGGATCCAGTGCGGGTCCCGGACATAGGGCTCCAGGACCGCCGCCGTCAGGGGGACGGGCTCGCGCCCGGCGTCCGACTCCGGGGGGTTCTGGAGGACGGACTGGAGGCGCAGGGTGTAGAAGCGGGCCCGGGGGTCGGATTTGAGCGCCCCCTGCTTGCGGATCCATTCCATCACCGGCGGGGTGCCCGTGCGGGCCAGGAAGCGGACGGCGGCCTCGGCCACCCGGAAGTCGTCGAGGAAGGCGTGGTTCAGGAGGGTCTCGGCGATCTTCGGGTCGTCGGCCTGGCGGAGCTCCCGGATGGCGTCGATGCGGACGGTGGGCGAGGACGTGGCCAGCAGGGCCTCGTACCGCTTCAGGCGGAGCTTGGCATCCTCGGAGGGGGCTCCCCAGGCCGGAAGGGCGACGCAGAGCGCCGCCAACCAGAGACGACGGGGCAAAGCAGGCACAGGGGCCATTATAGGAGGTGTGGTGCCGGGGAGGGGATTTGAACCCCTAAGCCCTTGCGGGCACATGCCCCTCAAACATGCGTGTCTGCCAGTTCCACCACCCCGGCGGGGATCGTGTGCGAGGGGCGACCTCTATATCCCCTCCGGCCCGGGGGCGTCAAGCACGGCCTGTGCTATGATCCTTCCGCCATGACCCTCGACGAACGGCCGCGCGCCGCCTGGGCCTGGGCGGCCGGCCTGGGGGCCGCCCTCCTCCATCTGCCCTCCCTGGCGGGCCCCTTCCTCTTCGACGACGCGAAGCAGGTCGAGCACTGGAGGACGGCCGCCCTCGGCCCCACCCTCCTGGACGGGTTCTTCCACCGGGGCCTCTCCCAGGACAGCTACCTGGCCAACCGGGCCCTCGGCGGGGAGGATCCCCTGGGCTTCCACCTGGCCAACCTGGGCTTCCAGGTCCTGGCGGTGGCCGCCCTCTTCCTCCTGGCCAGGGCCCTGATGCGGCCGGGGGTGCCCAGGGGCTTCCCCTTCCTCTGCGCCGCCTGGTTCTCCGCCCTTCCCGCGTCCTGCGAGAGCGTGGACTACCTCTCCGGCCGCCCCGGGCTGATGGCCGCGGCCCTGGCCCTGGCCACGGCCGCTTGGGCGGCGGAGCGCGCCCGCGGGGGTCGCCTGGACCGGTCCGGGGCCTGGAGGACCCTGGGCGGCGTGGCCCTCGGCTCCCTCCTGGCGGCGGGGTGCAAGGAGAGCGGCTGGATGACCCCCCTGCTGGCGGCCCTCTGTATCGCCGTCGTGGACGGCAGGCCCCTGCGCGCGCAGGCCCGACTCTGGGCCCGTCCCGCCGGGGCGGGGGTGCTGGCGGGAGGGCTCCTGGGGGCGCTCTGGCTCTCCAGCCTGGGCCGCGCGGGAACCTTCGCGGGCCACCCCCTCGACTGGATGACGGAGTATTGGATGGACCAGGTGGGCGTCTGGGGCACGGAGGTCCTGCCGCGCTGGGTCCTCCCCTTCGGCCCCTGGGCGCCTTCGGTGGAGGTGGACCTGCCCATCCTCTCCGCGGCCCGGCAGATGGCGGGCGGCCTGGTGTTCGGGGGGTTGATGCTCCTGGCCTGGCTCAAGCGGCGGACCCTGCCCCTGGCGGGCGCGGCCCTGGGCTGGATGCTCCTGGCGGCCCTGCCGTCCTCCCTCATCCCCCTGGCCGACCGGGGCGCGGAGCGCCACGGCTTCCTGGCCGCGGCGGGTGCGTCCCTCCTCGTCGCCTCCCTTCTGGGGATGGCCTGGGCGGGATCCCGGCCGGGCCGCTGGGTGACGGGCCTCCTGCTGGCCTGCCTGGCCCTGACGGTCCCCGCCCGCGCGGCCGCCTGGCAGTCCCAGTCGGCCTTCTGGGGCGACGCCCTGCGCAAGACCCCCCGCAAGGAAAGGGCGGCCTACAACTACGGGCGAAGCCTGGAGGAAGCGGGCCGCCTGGACGGGGCCCTGCACTGGTACCGGCGCGCGGCCCTGACGGATCCGGGCCGGGCCAAGGTCGCCAGCGCGCTGGCGCTCTGCCTGGCCCGCCTGGGACGGCTCGCCGAGGCCGCCGAGGCCTATGCCCGCGCCACGGGCCTGGAGCTCGCCGCGATCCGCATGGGCGACCAGCCGCGCCAGCACGCCACCCTGCTGGCGGTGGACGCCCACAACCGGATCCGCATCCTGGTCGCCCTGGGGCGCGCGGAGGAGGCCCGGAAGGCCTGCGCGGAGGCCCTGCCTGTCGTGGGAGGCTATCCCCCCTTGCAGGAGGACGCGAAGGAGCTCGGGCTCAAGCCCTGAGGACTAGGGAAGCGTGCGAACGCTGCAGTCGCCGCGCACGGCGATCTGGCAGGCCAGGCGCAGGTCGGGACGCTTGCGGAGCTTCTTCGTCTCGGCGGCGGTCCGGCCCGTGAGGTTGTCGTCCCCGGCCGTCACCTGGACCCGGCAGGTCCCGCAGAAGCCGTGGCCCCGGCAGTTCGCCAGGGCGGCCACGAAGGGATAGAGGGTGACCCCCGCGTCCAGCAGGGCCTCCCTCAGGTTGGCCCCGGGAGGGACGCTCAGGGTCCGGCCGATGTCCTCGACGGTGACCTTGGGTGCCATCGCCGGGGATTCTAACAATGCCGCCGGGGACGCGCCAGGGGGTGGGCGCTCAGGATCCGACGAAGGCGTCGGCGTAGTCGCGCTTGCGCTCCTCGCTCATCTGCTGGGCGTGGGCGGTGTCCCCCAGCACGGCGAAGCACTGGGAGGCCC
>JAHFOU010000015.1:12690-16198 GCA_023261525.1 Planctomycetota bacterium
CAGCCGCATGCTCCTCCGGACAGGCCTCTCCGAAGACCACGCCCTTGAGGAAGAACATCAGCCCCTTGAAGGCCTGCTTCTTGGCCTCCGCGGGATCCTGGGCCGCCTTGGCCAGCGCCAGGCAGGCGCCCCCGGACGCCACGTTCAGCACGACCCCCCCGGTCTTCTCGGGCTGGGCCTGCTCCACCAGGGGCAGGAGGGCGGCCAGGGAGGCCTGGGCCTGGCCCTGGGCCGTCTGGCAGATGGCCGCGCGGGCCAGGGCCTGGTCCTTCAGGTCCGGATGCCGACCGAAGCGGCCGGCCGCCTGGGTGTAGGCCGCGCCGGCGGCCTTGTAGTCCTTCTGAAGCTCCAGGATGCGGGCCTCCCAGAGTTCCCGCGCCGCGTCTCCCCAGTTGCCCAACGGGCTCTTCAGGGCCGCCAGGGTGGCCTTGGCCGGCTCGTAGTCGTGCTGGAAGGCCTGGCACTGGGCCAGGCGGATCTGGGCCAGCCAACGGAAGCGGCCCTTGGTGATGGGGCTGGAGGAGATCTCGCCGAGGACGGAGGCGGCACCCTTGAGGTCCCCCTGCCGGTACAGGCAGTCGGCCCGGCCCCAGCGGGCGTCATGCTGGATCCAGTCCCCCACGCCCTTGGCGGCCAGGGCCTGCTGGTAGAGCTCGGCGGCCCGGGCGCAGTCGCCCTCCAGGCGGGCCTCCTCGGCCTGCTGGAACTCCCCCGGCGCGTCCCCATGGAGGACGGAGACCAGGTCCTTCTCCGCGACCTCCACCATGCCGGCAGGGGTCTTGATCTGGAGGGTCTCGGGCGTCTCGGACTGGATGGAGCCGACCTGGCCGGTCTTGGTGACCTCCTTGCCGGTCTTGGCATCCCGGAACACGACGGAATCCAGCTTCGTGGGCGCGTCCGCCCCTAGGCAGGTCCAGGCCGCCAGACAGGCCGCCGCCGCCATCGACTTCGAGATCCCGCGCATGGACACGCTCCTTCCAGGGTGGGTCATTCGCCGCCTCCGGTGCCGGTCAGCTCGTTCAGGATGCCGGTCGCGGTGGAGGAGAACTCGGGTTCGGACTGCTGAAGCTCCCGGATGCTCTGCACGAACCGGTCCTTCTGGCCGCCCATCTCGGGATAGGTCACCCAGAGGCCGCGGACCGTGTCCTTGGCCGCGCCGTAGCGCCCGGCCAGGACCTGGGCCCGCGTGGCGTCCAGGAGCATGTCCCAGTAGCGGGGATCCTCGACGCTGGAGGCCTCCAGCAGGACCCGCCAGGACTCGCAGGCCTTGTCGGCCAGGGCCTTGCGCTCCTCGCCCTTGGGCATCTGGACCGCCACCCGGGTGGCGGCGGTGGCCGCCTGCTCCCAGAGCTTCCTCAGGCCCTGCGGCAGGAGGGCCCCGGGCGGCTGCTTGTCGAGCTGCTTCAGGTCCCTCTCCAGATCCTGGCGCTTCAACAGGGGCCCGACGGCCTTGGCCCAGTCCCCGGTCTCCACGTAGCACTGGGGATAGCGCTCCTCGAAGAAGAGGATCCAATCCTTGCTCCCGGCATCCTTCATGTACCCCTCCCGGGCCTGGGGGTTGTCGGTGATGTTCTCCCGGATCTGCTCCAGGGCCACGATGGCCTCGGCCCAGCGCTTGGCGTTGAAGTTCTCGTCGAAGCGCTTCGCGGCCTCGCTGAATTTGAAGGGCTGGAAGCGGGAGATCTGGGCGGAGATCTGGGCGCTCAGGTCGGAGGCCGGCTTGACCCCCTTCGCACCCGCCGCGTCGCAGAGGCGCTGGAGGGTCCTGGCCGTGCCCAGCAGGGGCCAGCCCTTGCCCGGCTTGGGGTCCCCGGCCGCCTTCACAGCCTGGTCCCAGCTGGCGGCGGCCGAGGCCCAGTCCCCCGAGGCGGCAGAGGCCACGGCGGAGAGGCGGGGCAGGTCGGCGATGCGCTCCTTGGCCTCGGGATAGGTCTGGGGGTACTGGGAGGAAAGCTGGACGGCCTTGACCGGCTCGCGGAGGCTCAGGATCTCGATGTGGAGGTAGGCGTGCTCCGCGGCGCTCTTGCGGACCCAGGCCTCGGCGGAGGCCTTGGCCTTGTCCAGGAAGGCCTGGTTGGACTCCAGGGCCTTGCGGACCATCTCGGGGCTGGCCCCTTCGGCGCGGTCCTTGCGCCGCACCAGGTCCACCCGGGCATAGGCCAGGAAATCCAGGGATTCCAGGTGCCTGGCATACGCAGCGGGGACGGCGGAGAGGTAGCGCTCCGCGCCCTCGTAGTCGCGTTCCTGGTAGCAGAGCAGGCCCAGCTGGTGCAGGGCGAAGGGGGCGGCCTTGTGGTCGGGGAAGGCGGCCAGGAGCAGGAAGAGGGCCTTGCGCTCGGAGGCCGTGGCGGCGGGCGGAAGATCCTTGGGCAGGACGGCCTGGGTCGCCTGCTCGAAGTAGGCCGCGGCGCGGAAGGCGCTCTCCCCGGCATTCTCCCAGGAGGGGCAGATGCGGGCGGCCCGCTCGAAGCAGGTCGAGGCCTCCAGGAAACGCCCCTGCTCGGCGTAGCAGGCCCCGATGGACGCGGTGAGGGAGGCCCTCAGGCGGTCGTCACGCCCGGCGGAGGCCAGGGCCGCACGGAACTTGCGGATCGCCACGGCGTAGTTCTTCTCGTCCAGGGCCTTGGAGGCCTCGCCGCGCCAGTTGCGGCGGCTGGCGCCGGAAGTGCCCTCCCAGTCGCTCAGGAGCTGGTCGGCCTCCCAGGCGCCGCCCCCCCCGGACTCCTTGATCTTGGTGGCGGACTCCACGGCCCGCTTGCGGGCCTCCTCCCACTTGGGGCTCCCGGAGGCCTTGAGCGCCCGGGACTTCTCCATGTCCACACGGGCCGTGAGCAGGGTCGCCCGGTCCCGCCCGAGGCCGCGCGCGGGAGCCTTGCGGGCGAACTCCTGAGCCGTCTTCTCGGCCTCGGGGAGGGCGCCCGCCTTGAAGGCCATGTCCAGGAGCTCCTTGGCCGCCGCGTAGCGGGCCTCGGACTGGGCCGCGGGCGGGAGATTGGGGTTCATCGGGTTGGAGAGCATGGCGTTCAGGAGCTTGCGGCTCTCCTCCAGGGCCTTCTTGGCGTCCGCTCCCCCCTCCTCGCCCAGGATGCGCCAGCACTGGGCCAGGCCCAGGTAGGCCGCGGGGAAGCCCACCACCTCGGGATGGTCGGGGTCCTCGTTGAATTCACGGGCCCACTGGAGGCTCTCGATCCCTTCCTGGAGGACCTGGGCGCGGGCGGCGGCGGCGAGCCCCCCCGCCCCGCGCACGCCGAGGACGGCCAACCCGTCGATCATGCAGGCCTCCGACATCAGGCCCCCCTTCTCGTCCGGGTCCTCGATGCCGGATTCCTCGATGCGGTGGAAGGTCTTGACGGCCAGGTCATGGATGCGCGAGATCCTCGTCCCGGCGTCGGGGACCCCGCGGGCGGCCGCCGAGAGGACCCTCAGGTAGCAGAGCACCTCCCGGAACTCGTCCGCGGAGACCGGAGGGCGGGGCTGGGTGCCGGGGGGCTTGCCCTTGTCCACGGTG
>JAHFOU010000237.1 GCA_023261525.1 Planctomycetota bacterium
AGCCCCGCCGCATCGGCATCCTAGGGAAGGGCCGCCGGCTCCCGGTCGTCCGGAAGGAAGCTGAAGAGCTGATCGAAGGTCCGGGGCTCCTCCACCAGGTCCACGCCGGGGAAGAGGGGGTCCACCCTCAGGGTCCTCACCTGTTTGCCGTCCGCGGCGAGCCCCAGGACGACCCCGTGGGCGGGGCAGGCCCCCGAGGCCGTCAGGCGCAGCCTCAGCTCCCCGGAGGTCAGGTCGGGCACGCCGCGCCGCTGGACCCTCAGGATGCGCACCCCCTCGGGCAGGGCGGTCTCCAGCAGGGATTCGGACGAGACGGCCGTCGGGTCCGCGGCGGGGACCTCCATGCGGCAGGTCCCCGCCGTGAGGTCGTAGACCAGGACGGCCGGCTCCCCCTGGAGCAGGACGGCGTGGCGCATCTCCTCCAGGTTGGCGCGCAGCTGGCGGGTCCCGGAATCCAGGAGGCGGTCCGGGGCCCAGGCGTCCATCTTGGCCGCGCCGACCGCCAAGCCCAGGCCGATGATGGCCAGGACCAGGAGCATCTCGATGAGGGAGAAGGCCCTAGGGCTTCTTGGCATCGGAGGTTTCCCAGCAGCTGAAATCGGCGTTCTCCTTCTCCCCGCCCGAGGCCTGGTCGGCGCCGTAGGAGACCAGGTCGTAGGGCTTGCCGTTCCTGCCGGGGACCAGGTACTGGATGGGCGTGCCCCAGGCGTCGTTGATCTGGTCCTCCTCCAGGTAGCCCTCGGACCGGTTCGCCGGGGCCTGGGTCAGGAGCTTCAGGCCGTCCCCGGCCGAGGGGAACTTGTGGTTGTCGATGCGGTAGCGCTCCAGGGCGGTGCGGATGGTCTGCATCCTCGCCCGCGTGGCCATCACGTCCGCGTCGTGCTTGGCCCCGAAGGAGTTCCAGGCCACGATCCCGATGAGGGTGCCGATGATGGCCACCACCACGAGGATCTCGATGAGGGAGAAGCCGGACCGGGTGTCGCGTCGCACGGGAAAACCTCCTTTGCCTAGTGTTTCCGGTAGCCGTGAAGCATGTCCATGATGGGCAGGAGCATCGCGAGCACGATGTACCCCACGACGAGGGCCATGGCCACGATGAGCACGGGCTCGAGCACGGAGAGGAACTTCTGGGTCGAGACCTCGACCTCCTCCTCGTAGGACTCCGCCAGGGTGTTCAGGATGCCCTCCAGCTGGCCGGACTCCTCGCCCACCGCGATCATGTAGCCCACCACGGGGGGGAAGATGCCGCTCTCCTTGAGAGGGGTGGCGATGTCCGCCCCCTCGACGATGCGGTCGTGGACCCGGTTCACCGTGTCCGACAGCACCCGGTTCGAGAGGACCTGGCCCACGATCTTGAGGGCGTCCAGGGCCGGCAGGCCGCTGGCCAGCAGGGTGGACAGGGTCGCGGCGAAGCGGGCGATGATCTGCTTCTTCAGGAGCTCGCCGACCAGGGGCAGGCGCAACGAGAAGCGGTCCCAGAACAGGCGGCCGCGGTCGGTCTCCAGGGCCGCCAGGCCCGCCAGCACGGCCGCGGCAAGGCCGCCCAGCAGGAAGAGCCAGTCGTTGCGCAGGAAGCGGCTGACGGCGATGAGGCTGGAGGTGATGAGCGGGAGCTTGTGGTGCTGGGCCGTGACGATGAGCTCGATCTTGGGCACCACGAAGCTCATCAGGAAGCAGACCACCGCGGCCGCCACCACGGCGATGAGGGCCGGGTAGACCAGGGCGGCCTTGACCCGCCCCGCGACGCGGGCCTGGCGCTGGGTGAAGTCGGCCAGGCGCTTGAGGATGAGGTCCAGGTTGCCGCTGGCCTCCCCGGCCTTCACCATGCTCACGTAGAGGGTGTCGAAGTAGAGGGGGTGGCGGGCCAGGGCGTCGCCCAGGGGGATGCCCTCCAGGACCTTCTCGCGGACGTCGCGGAGCATCTTCTCCGTCTCCTCCCGCTCCACCTGCTGGACCAGGGCGGTGAGGGCCTCCGAGAGGGGGATGCCGGCCTTGAGCAGGGTGGCCAGCTGGCGGGTGATGAGGGCGATCTCCCCGACGTTGCGGCCCCGCGGCAGGGCGAAGGCGCGCCGGCCGCCCCCTTCGGCGGGATCCTGGACCGGGCGGATGTCGACGACCATCAGGCGCTGGCCGCGCAGACGGTCCCGCGCGTCGCGCGCGGTGTCGGCGTTCAGCAGGCCGACGGCGTCGCGCCCGTCCTCGTGGACCGCCTTGTATTCGAAGGTCGGCACCGAAGGGCTAGAAGCCGTCCCGCTGGGTCATGCGGGCGACCTCCTCCACCGTCGTCAGGCCGGAGAGGACCTTGGCGGCCCCGTCCATGCGCAGGGTGCGCATCCCGCGGTCGACGGCCTCCCGCTTGATCATGGAGCTGGAGGCCCGGGTCATGACCCGCTCCCGCACGACGTCGTCCACGAGGAGGAACTCGTAGATGGCCGTGCGGCCCTTGTAGCCGGAGTTCAGGCAGTCGGGGCATCCCCTGCCTCTCCAGAGCTTGGGGGCCTTGGCCGGGTCGATGCCCAGGTCCAGCAGGGGCTGGGGCTCGGGAGCGTACTCCTCCTTGCAGGCCGTGCAGATCACGCGGACCAGGCGCTGGGCCACCACGGCCACCACCGAGGAGGCCACCAGGAAGGGCTCCACGCCGAGGTCCACGAGGCGGGTCACCGCGCCAGGGGCGTCGTTGGTGTGCAGGGTGCTGAACACGAGGTGCCCCGTCAGGGCCGACTGGATGGCGATCTCGGCGGTCTCCAGGTCGCGGACCTCGCCGACCATGATGACGTCGGGGTCCTGGCGCACGATGGACCTCAGGCCCGTGGCGAAGGTGAGGCCCTTCTTGTTCGCCACCTCGATCTGGCTGATGCCGCGGAGCTGGTACTCGATGGGCTCCTCGATGGTCAGGATGTTCAGCTCCGCGGTGTTGATGCGCGAGAGGGCCGCGTAGAGCGTGGTGGTCTTCCCCGAGCCCGTCGGCCCCGTGACCAGGATGATGCCGTGGGAGAGGTCGGTCAGGCGCTTGATCGTCTCCAGGTTCTCGGGCGAGAGGCCGATCTTCTCCAGGGCGTAGACGCCGGTGGACTTGTCCTGGAGGCGCAGGACCACCCGCTCGCCGAAATTGGTGGGCACGGAGGAGATGCGGATGTCCACGTCGCGGTCCCCGGCCTTGATGGAGCAGCCGCCGTCCTGGGGAAGACGGCGCTCGGCGATGTCCATCTGGCCCATGACCTTGATGCGCGAGATCACCGCCTCCTGGGTCTTCTTCGGCACCGTCATCATGTCGTAGAGGATGCCGTCGATGCGGTGGCGGATCTGGAGCTTGTCCTCGTAGGCCTGGAAGTGGATGTCGCTCGCCCGCATCTTGAGGGCCTGGAAGATCACGGTGTTGACCAGCTTGATGATGGGCGCCTTGTTGGCGACGTTGAGGAGGTCCTCGCCGGAGCCCGTCTCCTCCAGGGCCGCCTCCAGGTCGTCGGCCTTCAGGCCCTCCAGCATCTCGTCCACCACGCCGGACTCGTTGGCGTAGGCCCGGTTCACCAGGGCGCTGACCTCCTCGCGGGGGGCCAGGACCACCCGGACAGGGGCGTCCAGCAGGGCCGAGAGCTCGTCCAGGGGGTGGAGCGAGAGGGGGGAGGCGCAGGCCACCCGGTAGGCGCCGCCGGAAAGCCCGATGGCCACCAGGGCGTTGTTGCGCGCGAAGGCGGAGGGGACCCGGGTGGTGAAGGATTCGGGCACCACGGCCCCGGCCAGGGAGGGCTGGAAGGGAAGGTCCTGGGCCTCGGCGAAGCGGCGGAGGAACTCGGCCTCGGGGACCGCGCCCTTCTCCAGCACGACCTGCTCCAGGGGCTGGCCGCTGCGCTCCGCGGCGCGGCGGCACTCCTCCAGGCGCTTGGGCGTCAGCAGACCCTCGGCGAGCAGGCGGTCGAGGACGGGGGTGCTCACGGCGTCGCCGGCTTGGCCTCGGGCGGCTCCTTCAGGTAGTGGTCCCGGAGCATCTTCTCCCGGTCCTGGACCGCCTCGCGGGTGATGAGCTTCTTGCCCAGCTCCTCCATCCCGCCGAGCTCCGAGACGATGTGGGGGGTGATGAAGAGGAAAAGGTTGGTGCGGACCTCCACCGTGGCCTTGTTCCTGAACAGGAAGCCCACGAGGGGGATG
>JAHFOU010000238.1 GCA_023261525.1 Planctomycetota bacterium
GTACTGGATGCCGTAGCCCTTGAGGTCGTCCTCCCCCCCCTCCTTCTCGTTCTCCAGCGCGCGGATGACCACCCTCAGGTCGTCCTTGATGCGGCCCTCGGCCTTCTGGGCCTGGCTCCGCAGGACGGACAGCGCGTCCGTGGCCTTCAGCACCTTCAGCGCGTCGCAGGCGGCCGATTTGACGCGCCACTCCTTGTCCTCCGCGACCAGGCGGGCCAGCTCTTTCGAGGAGGCTGTGTCGCCGAGCGCCGCCAGGGCGTCGCAGGCCGACACCCGGACGCGCAGGTCCTTGTGCTGGAGAAGCGGCCGGATCTTGGGAAGGGAGTCTGCGGACTTCCTCTCCGCCAGGCCACGGGCGGCGGTCGCCGCCACCAGCCAATGGGCATCCGTGAGCCGGGCCTCCAGGGCCTCGTTCACGCGGGGATCCTCCGCCCGGCCGAGGGCCTCCACGGTCAGGTACCGCACCTGGGCATTCTCGCTCTTGACCGGGTACTGGAGCAGCCAGTCCAGGCAGGCCTTGTTCCTCACCTTCGCCAGGAGGCGCACCCCCGCCTGGGCCACCACGCTTTCGGAATCCTTGAAGACGTCCGCGACGACGTGCTTGCAGACCTCGAGGTCCTCCGCATCCACCAGGTCATCCACCGCGGCCTCGCGGATCTCGGCGCTGGGGTTCTGGAAGGCCGACTGAAAGACCCCGAGCCGCTTCGCCCCTTCAGGGGAGGCGGAGGCGGGAAGGCCGGCCCAGGCGAGCAGGAGGGCGAGGCCTACTTGTAATGGTCGGCGACGAAGGCTTTCCATTCCGCTTCGAACTCCCCCTGGGTCATGCCGTAGACCTCGCGCAGGATGGCCGCCTGGTCGCAGCCCTTCTTGCGGAGCTTGGGCACCATCACGGCCATCTTGTCCAATCCCTTGCGCATCAGGAAATCCATGCAGCTCCAGGCCACCTGGTGGTCGGAGCACTGCATGTCGTCCAGCCCCAGCTTGGCAAGCTCGGGGAAGGGGCGGGCCTTGCCCTTCGCCAGCAGCTGGCTGACGCCATGGGGCCAGTTGTTCGGGTTCCACCCCTCGGCCCCCTTCTTGTTGTCGATCTTCTTGCTCTCCTGGACCCCGCCCTCCTCGCAGAGGCCCCAGTGCCGCATCTCCAGAACGTGCTGGAAGCCCTTCGTCATCCAAGTCGGCATGCGCTCGTCCTTCGCCTTCTCCTCCCAGTCGCGTGCGGGATCATCGGCATACTGGTGCAGGATGCCCCCGGACAGGGCCGCGTAGAGGTACTTGTGCAGATCCTTGTCGGTCCCGAAACCCATCGGACTCTCCCAGACCGAGGCGATGCCGGCGGCGGAAATCGGGCCGTCCGTCTCCTGATCGAACACGCGGGCCGTCAGGCGGCGCTGGGCCTCCTCGTTGGCGAACACGAAGAAGGTGAAGTCGCAGGCCTTCATGGCGGCAGGCTCTTCCTCCTCCGCCTCCCCCTTCTTCTTGATCACGGGCTTGGCCGTCTCGTCGAAGGCCCCGGGGAGGTGGAGGGCCTCGGCGTCCTTCAGGACCTCCCGCATCCGGGCCAGGTAAAGATGGTGGACCTGGTGGGCGTCCAGGGGGGTAAGCCCCCCTTTCAGGTTCACCCGCCGGGCGGCCATGTCCGTCACCAGGGTGAGGTGGGGACAGGTCAGGACGTTGAGGAAGACCCTTGGCACGGCCGGAGGTTTCGCGGATTCAGACCCAGACCGATGACGGGCATTGCGCTCCTTCACGAAGCGGCAGGCGTCCGCCTGGATCAGCTTCTTCTCGAAGAGCTCGAGGAGGTGGCCGCAGTGGGCCTTGGCATCCTCCTGCCCCTGCTTCCAGCGTTCGGCCGCAGCGGCATCCTTGCACTTCGTGCAGGGGTTCCAGCCCATCCCGTGGCAACAGGGCAGGTCCAGGCAGTCCGCGCAGACGAACTCCCCGACGTTGAGGCCCTCGACGTTCAAGGCCTCGTGCTTGGTGCAGGCGACCTGCCCGGTGCCCTTGCACTTGGAGCAGACGCCGTCCGCCCAGGCCCCCGCCGGAAGGAAGCCCAGGAAAAGGGCCCCGGCGAGGAGCAGGAGGAGGCGCCGCGTCAAAAGGATCACTTCCCCTTGAACTGGGGCTTGCGCTTGGCGTTGTAGGCGGTCAGCCCCTCCTTGGCGTCCTCGCTCTGGAAGAGCTGCTGCTGGAGCTCCCGCTCGATGGCCAGGGCGGACTCGAAGGGCACCTCGGCGCCGGACTGGCAGGAGCGCTTGATCAGGCCGACGGCCTTGGAGGCCTTGTTCGGCGGGCAGTACTCCGCGGCCAGGGCGTAGACCTTGGCCATGAACTCCTCGGCCGAGGGGGCCTCGACGGTCTGGGTCAGGATGCCCCACTCGATGCCCTGGGCGAAGGTGTAGTTGAGGCCGGAAGTCATCATGTCGATGGCCCGGGACTTGCCGACGATGCGGACCAGGCGCTGGGTCCCGCCCGTGCCGGGGAGCACGCCCAGGTTCACCTCGGGCAGGCCGAGCATGGGCTGCTTCTCCTTGCCGGCGCCGGTGTTCTTCCAGCCGATCCTCAGGTCCGCGGCCATGGCGATCTCGAGGCCGCCGCCGACGGTGTGGCCGTTGAGGGCCGCAATCACCAGCTTGGGCGTCTGCTCAAGGCGGTTCAGGGTCTCGTTGGCATGAAGGCAGAAGAAATACTTGAAGCGGGGCGTAACCGAGGCCAGCATCTTGATGTTGGCGCCGGCGGAGAAGAACTTGTCCCCGGCCCCCCGCAGGACGATCACGTGGGCCTCGTCGTCGAAGCGGGCCTTGAGGATGGCCAGATCCAGGTCCACCATCATCTCGTGGGTGTAGGTGTTGGCGGGCGGATCCGTCATCGTCAGGGTGGCGATGCCGCCCTTGGACTCGTACTCGACGAGGCCGTGGGGCATGCGCTGGACGCCGGCGGGCTTGTTCTGGTGGGCGGGGGCGGATGCGGTCATGCGGTCCTCCTTTTTATACGGTGACCAGGACGTCGTTGCCCTGGACCTGGACAGGATAGGTCTTGAGCTTGGCGGCAGGGTTGGTCAGGCAGGCACCGGTCTTCACGTCGAAGTCCCAGGCGTGCCAGGGGCAGGTGACGGTGGCACCGTTCAGGGCGCCGTCGGACAGCGGTCCGCCCCGGTGGGGGCAGGTGTTGTCCACGGCGCAGAGCGTTCCGCCGACGTTGAACAAGGCGACCTCCACACCACCCAGGGTCACCTGCTTGGCGGCGCCGGGAGGGACGTCGGCGACATTCGCGGCTTTCAGGGGGGCGCTCACTTCGTCTTCTCCTTCAACCTCGACTTCGGCGGAGAGGGGATTGTAGGCGCCCCTGAGGGCACCGGCAAGCGGGAGATGGTCGCGACCTCCACGGCCCACATCCCCGCCCGGTTGAGGAGCTTTCCGCGCACCTCGCAGTTCCGGGCCGCATAGGCGGAGAGGTCCGGGCCCGAACCCGGGGCCGCGGGCACCAGCAGGAGGACCTTCCCGCCGCTCTCGAGGAGGCCCGCGGGCATGCCCTGCTTCAGGCAGGCCTCCGCACAGGGGCGGTGGGCCTCCCCCTTGGCCCCCTGGCGCAGGTAACAGCCCAGGGCCACGACCTCGCCCTGGAAGACCCCGGGATCCACGGGATCCGCAACCGGGGAGGGAAGGGGCGGCCGTTCGGGACGGTCCGGCCCCGGATCCCCGCCACAGCCGGCCCCCGTCAGCAGGGTCAGGACGAGCAGCGCCGCCCAGGAAGATGGCCTCATGGCTTGTGGGTCCTCATGCCGGGGTAGGAAACCGGAGCCAGTATAGCCCGGGAGGTCTCCCTATTCACTTGTCTTGATGCGGGGGTCCAGCTATCCTCGACCTCCGCTCTCATGAGATTCAAGCATCTCGGCATCTCCGGCCTGGTCCTGGCCCTTGTGGCGGTGGCCGAGCCCCTTTCCGCACCCCGTGCCACCGAGGCCACCGAAGCCGTCGCGCCGCTCCCACCCCTGGATCTGCCCTGCTATTCCTTCGCCCTGCCCGCGCCCAAGGCGCCCGCCCTGCCGAAGGACGTCCCGCCCCCGCCCCCGGGCTGGGCCTACTGGAAGTCGATCCGCTCCAAGGTGACGGCCTACGACCCCTCCGAGCGCTGTT
>JAHFOU010000239.1 GCA_023261525.1 Planctomycetota bacterium
AGAACTGCGCGGCCGTGACGCCCACCCTCCTGGAGAGCGAGCTCTTCGGCTACGTGAAGGGCGCCTTCACCGGCGCCGACTCGGATAAGCCCGGCCTCTTCGACTCCGCGCACGGCGGCACCCTCTTCCTGGACGAGCTGGGGGAGATGCCCCTGGACATGCAGAGCAAGTTCCTGCGCACCCTGGAGAACGGGGAGGTCCGCCCCGTGGGATCCCAGACCGCCCATCAGGTGGACGTCCGGATCGTGGCGGCCACCCACCGGAGCCTGGAGGCCCTGGTGAAGGAGGGGAAGTTCCGCGAGGACCTCTACTACCGCCTCAATGTCGTGAAGATCCAGCTGCCCGCGCTGAGGAGTCGCAGGGAGGACGTCCCGGCCCTGGTGGCCTCCTTCCTGGACGAGTTCGCCCAGCGGAGCGACGAGCTCATCCCCCGCCGCATCGAGCCGGACGCCCTGGCGGCCCTGGTCCAGCAGGACTGGCCGGGCAACGTCCGCGAGCTCAAGCACTTCCTGGAGCGCCTCCTCCTGCTGTCCCCCGAAAGCGTGATCCGCCTCGCCGACGTGCGCGAACAGCTCAAGGCGCCATCCCCCGCCTCGTCCCAGGCCCAGGGCTCGGCCCTGTACAAGGTCTCCCGCCGCGAGATGCTGGACCGCTTCGACCAGGACTTCGTGGAGAAGGCCCTGGCCCGGCATGCGGGCAACGTCAGCGCCGCCGCCGCCGAAAGCGGCATCGAGCGTCAGTATCTCCACAAGATCATGAAACGCTTCGGGCTCAGGGGGCAGGATTTCCGTCCCTCGGAAGGAAGCCTGCCGGCGGCCTCCTGAAGGGGGCTGTCGCCTCGCGGGTGTCGCCCTCAGGTGGACACCTGGATCCTGATTAAGTTTTCAGCACGACTTAACCTATTGAATCAAAACAAGTTAAGAAATAATGATCCGGATGGGTATTGGCATCGCCTTTGCGCTATGGGAACTCCCATGAGCCGAATCCTGTCCCTCTTTCTGGGTGTCGCCTGCCTGTTGGCCTTCGTGCCCGCCCAGGCCGACGGGGATCGCCAGAAGCAGGAAGAGACCCTTCTTCAGGAGGCCCGACAGGCCCTTCGGGACCGTCGCTTCGACGAGGCCGACCGTCTGGCCGGGGAGTTGGAGGCCTTGAAGAGCCCCGAGGCCCGGGGCTTGCGGGACGAGGTCCTGAACGCCCGGGGGGCCGAGGCCCGCCGCCTTCTGCCGGGGCTGGAGCGCGAGGTCTCCTCCGGCCGTCGCCAGCCGCCGAGGACCCGGGACGCGCAGGCGATGCAGGCTTCCGCGAAGGCGGCGAAGCAGGCTGAAGGGGCTGAGGGGGTGGAGGAGCCCGCCTGGCGTCAGGCCCTTCAGGCCCGCCTTCAGCAGAACCTTCATCTCCGGTTCGAGGGGGCCACGTTCCAGGAGGTCAGGTCCTTTCTCGCGGAGAGCGCCCACCTGGTCCTCCTGGTCGACCGTCCGGCCCTGGACGCCAAACCCGGGCTGGACGAGATGCCGATCACCCTCAGCACACCCGAGGAGGGCATGTCCCTGAGGTCCGTCCTCAACTGGGTCACCCGCCAGGTCGGCCTGACCTGGACCCTGAGGGACGAGGCGGTCCTGATCACCACCGAGGAGGGGGCCGCGGAGCCGCCGGTCTCGATCCACTACGACGTGCAGGACCTGAAGATGAGGATCCGGGATTTCCCCGGGCCCACCCTGAAGCTGGGATCCGCCGGCAGTGGCATCCAGCTCGATCCTCCCGCCGAGGAAGGGGCCGAGGGCCTCTCCGAGGAGGATCTCGTGGATCTGCTGAAGGGGGCCCTGGAAGAGGGGAAGAAGGCCGAGGCGGAGGCCGGGAAGCGATGAAGGCCCTGGCGCCCGCCCTTCTGCTGCTGGCCGCCTCGGGATGCGCCGGCCGGCCCGCCTCCAGCGCGGTCGCCCGCCTGGCCCATCCGGATCCTGCCGAGCGCCTGGCGGCCGTCCACGCATTGGACCGCTCTCCCGATCCCGAGGCCCTGAGGCCCCTGCTGAGGCTGGCCCTGGGCGATGCCGATCCCCGGGTGCGCCAGTCCGCCGCGCTGGCCCTGGAGGCGGCCCGGGGGGACAGCGTGGAGCGCCTGGCCCTGGAGGAGCTGGCCGGGACCCATGACGTGGCCCTGGCCGGCTGGCTCCTGGAGAGCCGCCTGGAGGCGGTGCGCCTCGGGGCCATCGAGGCGCTGCAGGGGATCGCGACCCCCGCCGCCTGGGCCCGGCTGTCCGAGCGCATGGGCCGCGAGGATTCCGCCGGGGTGAGGGTGCTCTGCGCCAGGGCCCTGGCCCTGGGCCTGGACCGGGGCGCGGGGCCCTTCCAGGGGCGCCTTGCCGAGGCCCTGCGCCGGGGGTTGAAGGACCCGGAGGTCTCCGTTCGCAGGATCTGTGCGCGGGCCCTGGCCCTGGCGGGCGAGCCCTGTGCGGCCGGAGTCCTGGCAGAGGCCCTTCGGGAGGCGCCCGAATCCGAGCGGGGGGAGCTTCTGGAGCTGTTGCGCGTGGCGACGGGCGAGGACCTGGGGCAGGACCCCGGGCCCTGGGTGAAGCGTTACGGCGGGACGCCCGCCGGCGCCAAGGTGTAAGGGGAAGGAGGCCGTCATGTTGAAGGACCAACGCGAAACGTCGTCCGCTCCCATGGACTCTTGCGAGGTCGTTGTCCCCGCGAAGACGGTTTCCTCTCCCCCCGAGTCGAGAGGCTGCAGCGTCGCCGGGTGCTCCGGCCGCTTCCTGGCCCGGGGCTACTGCGTCCGCCACTACTACCAGGTGAAGCGTCACGGGGCCGTGCAGGCCCCCGGCCAGCGCTATGCCCGCGCCCCCCGCCCCCGCACGGAGGGGGGGGATTTCCCCGGGGTCCGACCCTTCCCCCGCCCCGCGTCCCTGCGTCGGGAAATGTCCTGCGGGGAGGACGGCTGCGGCGAGGGCCTCTTCGCGCACGGCTTCTGCCGTCTGCACTACATTCGGGCCCGTTCCCGGGATCTCCTCGCTTAAAATCCGCTTGACTGGGATTCGAGGGGTTCTGATCATGCCCCCTTCCATTTTTTGGCCTTCCTTCCAAGGAGGCGTATGTTCGGTTCCGGGTCCGTGTGGGGGATCGCCTTCGGCAGCGCCGAGCTCAAGGCGGTCAAGATGTCCCGGAACGGGGACGAGATCCAGGTCCTGGAGGCCGAGGTCATCCCCTACGCCCAGACGGAAGGGGAGGAGGCCGACCGCGACCTCCAGATCCGCCAGGCCCTCCAGGCCCTGACGGCGCTCCACAAGATCCGTCGGGAGACCGTGGCCATCTCCGTGCCCGGCAATGCGGTCTTCAGCAAGTTCATCACCCTGCCGCCTGTCGAGAAGAAGCGGGTCCCGGAGATCGTCAAGTACGAGTCCCGCCAGCAGATCCCCTTTCCCATCGAGGAGGTGGTCTGGGACTACCAGCTCGTCAAGCCCGAGCCCGTGCCGGGCGAGGACATCGAGGTGGCCCTGTTCGCGATCCGGCGGGAGATCATCCAGTCCCACCTGGGCAACTGCCTGTCCGCGGGGCTGAAGCCCCGGGTCATCCAGGCCGCGCCGCTGGCTTTCTGCAACTTCCTGCGCCATGACGAGCCTGCCGAAGGGTCCCTCGTGGTCCTGGACGTGGGGCTGGACAGCACGGAGGTCCTGATCCTGGACGGGGAGCGGTGCTGGCCGAGGAGCCTGGGCGTGGGAAGCCAGGACCTGACGGCCGCCCTCATGCAGAAGTTCCAGATCAACCGTCAGAAGGCGGAGGAGCTCCTCCTGCAGGCGGCGAAGTCCAAGCAGGCCGACCGCCTCTTCGGGGTCCTCAAGCCCGTCCTCCAGAACCTGGCCGGCCAGGTCCAGCGCACCCTGGGCTTCTACAAGTCCCAGCACGCGGATGCACGCTTCGAGAAGGTCCGCCTGGTCGGCGGCTTCTTCGAGATCCCCGGGGTGGAGGCCTATTTCAAGGAGTCCCTGCGCTACGACTTCAGCCGGCTGGGGGTTCCTGCGCGCATCACGGCGGACGAAGGGATCCAGGACTTCGCGTCGAAGGCCTCCCTCCTGGCCGTGCCGATGGGGCTGGGGCTCCAGGCCCTCGGGGTCGCCTCGATCCGGA
>JAHFOU010000240.1 GCA_023261525.1 Planctomycetota bacterium
TCCGGGGCGGTCGCGTCCTGCCCGGCCCCCAGCCTCGCCAGGGCGTCCTCCAGGCCGCTGCGCGCCAGGAGCAGGGCCTTGGTGCCGTACAGGCGCCGCTGGGAGGCCCGGCGCTCCAGCTGGGCCAGGGTCACGAAGGCCGCCCCCAGCGTCATCAGGACGCCGAGCACGCCGATCACGATCAGGAGGGCCAAGCCGCGACGGTTCATCATTCCCCGCTCCCCCAGGAAAGGACCTTCGGCCCGTTCCTGGACGTATACACGAAGGTGACGTCATCGAAGACGGGGGATTCCAGCAGCGGGGTGTTGGCCTTGTCCAGACCCCGGGCGGCAAGGCGGGGGCGGATCGTCACGCCGAAACGGAACACCCCGTCCGGCAGGTCCGCACGGACAGGCGCTCCGCTTCGCGTCAGGCGCTCCGGGAGGAGCGGGGAGCCGTCGGCCCGCGTCAGGGTGAGGGCCGCATCCGCGGCCTCCGGGGAAAGGGGATCGGCGGCGGTGCCGGTGTAGACCTGGTTGCAGGGCCAGAGGTCGGGGATCCCTCCGGGCGACCGGTTGATGACACGGGGCAGTCTCAGGGTCCAGTCCGTCCGGACGATGCGGACCCCGGGCGGCAGCTGGATCGGGCAGGATTGGTATTCCGGCACGACCGGATCCAGGGTCGACACGTCCTCCAGGGCCTCGTCCTCCTTGTAGAAGCGGCCGGCCGGGAAGCGTGCGGAGGCCAGGGTGGCGGATTCGGCCAGGCTCGTGCCGCGGCTGAAGATCGCCACCTCGTCCAGGGTCCCGTCCGCGGAGCCCTTGGTCATGTTGGTGCGCCCCCGCCGGCCGAGATAGAAGAACGGCGGCCGCTGCTGCCCGTTGTCCTCGAACCCGGCCGCATTCAAGGCCGTCGAGTTCCCGTCGGGCGTATAGGCATCCTGGTAATAGTGAGGGGTCGGCAGATCGAGGTAGGAGGTCCCGTTGAGGATGAAGTGGCAGTAGTCCCCGCGGTTCGTGGCCCGAAGGTTCCACTGCACGGTCACGAGATACCAGCGGTGGGGATGCCAGAAACGCTTCTCCGGATTCACGTTGCGGCAGGAGAACCGGGGCCCCTGCTCGATGCCGTTCTCCCCGTTGCTGTAGCGGTTCTCGATGTTGGCCCCCCAGTTCTCCTGGCCCGTGAAGACCCTGTCCCCGCCGATCTGGAAGGACTGGGTCCTGTCCATGAAGTTCATGACGGACCAATAGGGAGGGACCGACACGTTCAGGTTGGTCCTCACCATATTGAACAGGCAGATGCCCCGGGTGGAGCCGTAGGCCCATTCGTTGGGGCCCAGGGCGGGCTTGTACCACATGGACAGGAGGCCCTGGAAACCGTCCCCGAAGTTCTGGGTGGAATCGTAGCCCGGCGTCCTCAGGGACTCCGAGTAGCACCCGTCGGGGTAGATCATGTTGAGCGCAGCGCGGTTGGCAGCCGGACCGTCGCCCAGCAGGGAACCGGAGGGCGGCCCCATGCAGGCGTCCAGGGTGCAGGCCGTCGGACCCAGGCCCCAGGTGGCGTCGTAACTGTTGTCCCAGGATGCCAGGAAGTCCAGGCCGGGGTTGGCCGCCCCCTCCAGGGTCTCCGTGGTCGCCAGCTGGAGGGCCCCGTCGTAAGCACCCGGCGGCGGGCAGGGAGACCCCCGCCACTGGGGCTCCGGGTAGCTCTGCAGGGACAGGCCCCGGGTCGTCGCGGCCGGCGGGATGGGCGGGTACCGGCTCCCGAAGGTCCGGTCGTTCCCCGCGGCCTGCGCGATGAACCCGGCGTCCCCGGGAAGTCGGAAGCCGCCCTCGTCGCCCGCCAGGTCCAGACGCCCCTGCTTGGCCGCGCAGAACTCCGATCGCGCCGTGAACCTCACCTGGTCGAAGCCGAACACCGCGGTCAGGATTCGTTCCGCCAGCAGGCGGCCGCGGGCATCGACGACGCGCCCGAGCGAGGAGGCCACGAATCCGGGGGAGGCGAACGAGAACTCCGTCGAGTAGACGCAGAGGTCCGACTTGTCGATCTTCCGGAAAAGGGTCTCTCCGGGATTGAACTTGTTCAGATTCGCGTTGGGGTTGAAGTTCGCCTTGACGAGATCCTTCTTCTCCTGGCTCATCTGGGCAAGGTTGGGATTGAGCTCGATGACCCGGTCGAATTCGTCCCAGGAATCGATGCTGGAGGTCCCGTCCCAGTCCGGGTAGCCGGCCGAGGACGTGATGCCCTCCTGGAGGGCCCATACGAACTTTTCGGCGTCCTGGGGGCTGAGCGTCTGGCGATAGAACACCCCGAGGGTGCCGGGGTCGATGTAGTGCGGCGAGGTGCCGCTGGCCATGACGGTGTACCAGTGGTTGTCCAGGTCGATGCCCGACAGGCCGACCAGGAGCGCATACAGGAAGCGATAGTCCTTTCGGGCCCAGTTGAGGTTCACCGGGGCGCGGCCGATGACGGCGCCCTGGCTGTCCCGCTCGAAGTCGGGGGCATAGGAGTTCGTGTGCGGGTTGAAGGCGCGCTTGCCGGACCAGAGCGCCCCGATCCCCGAGGGCGGATCCCAGGTGGAGGCGGGCGGCAGGATGGGGGTGTCGCGCTTGCCCACCTTGATCTCGGTCCAGGCCGCCGGCGTCTGGGCGCCGCCGGGAATGGGCCACTCCTCGGGCCAGGTCCCCTGAAGCGCGTTCCATCCCGGGTCGATGTTGGGCTTGATGACCTTCTTGTCCACCCAGGCGTGGAACGAGAGGATGGGGCGCAAGGCCTCCGTCATGCCGGGCGGCCAGCCCAGGGCCTTCTCGGCCTGCTCCAGGGAGATCCACCCCCCCGCCGGACGCTCGGTCACCAGGCGCTCGGCGTACCCCCGCGAGAAGTCCCACACGTCCCCGTTTTCGTCGACGCCGACCTTGAAGCCGCTCTTCTCGATGAAGTTGCCCAGGAGGCGCTTGAGGACCGTGTCATAGGTTCCGGGGTGCTCCCCCGGCGAGGAAAGATCCCCCCCGTTGACGTAGAGCCCGTCGTCGGCCCTGAGGTGCAGCGCGTACGTGTTGCCCTGCGGGGCGGCGTCCCCGGCCAGCAGGCCCGAGAAGCCCCGCTCCCGGCCGTCCACGGGCAGGAGGGCAGGCAGGGCATCGACCCGGGCAAAAAAGCTGGGGCGCATGGCGTCGCGCAAAGGGCAGTTCCAGGTGTCCGCCTCGATCCAGGGGTCGGGATCGTCGGGATCGAAGACATGGCTGGAATGGAAGACCTCGCTGGACCTTTCGCGCTGGCAGAGGCGGTCGTCGGCATCCCAATCCTCGCCGAGGTAGCGGCTGGCGGGCGCATCCGGATCCTGCCCGGCCTCCATCCGCGCCAGGGCGTCCTCCAGGCCGCTGCGCGCCAGGAGCAGGGCCTTGGTGCCGTACAGGCGCTGCTGGGAGGCCCTCCGCTCCAGCCGGGCCAGGGTCACGAAGGCC
This sequence comes from Planctomycetota bacterium, assembly GCA_023261525.1. Classification (GTDB taxonomy): domain Bacteria; phylum Planctomycetota; class SBBH01; order JAHFOU01; family JAHFOU01; genus JAHFOU01. The sequence goes on from JAHFOU010000240.1 coordinate 3,444, forward strand.
GCCGCCATCGTCACCGCGACACCGAGGACCCCCACCACGACCAGGAGGGCCAGGCCGCGTCGTCCGCTCACGGGGCCGCCTCCCAGGCCAGGATGCGCGGGCCCGACCGGGGCCGCCAGGCGAACGTGATGTCATCGAGGAAGGCGGATTCCAGGATGGGGTCGTTCAGGGGATCGGCCAGATCCTGCACGAAGCGCACCCGGTAGCGGAAGGAGGCCGGACCGTTGACGAGGGACTCCCCCTGGACCAGCTGGGCCAGGGCGGGGCTCCGGAAGTCCCCGTCCACCGGCAGGAGGTCGACCTCCAGCCGGAGCCTCGGAAGGCCGGAGACGGGATCCAGCCCCACCCAGGGGTCCGGGGCCCGGGCAGGGTAGTCGGTCTCTCCGCCGGGCTGGAATTCGAGGCGGGGCTCGCAGGGAAGGACAGCCGTCCAGCGGGCGTGGAGGAGAAGCATCGGCCCCCCGGCGGGACGTTGGATCCTGGACAGGAAGGCGGCGTCCCCGCCCTTGTAGTACCGCCCGTCGGAGAAGCGGACGCTGGCCCACTTGGCGCTGGTGCCGGCGGCCGTGATTCCGACATCCCCGAAGTCGCAGATGCTGAACTCATCCACGACACGGTCGCTGGCATCGGCGAGGAACTGCCCCCCCAGGAGC
>JAHFOU010000241.1 GCA_023261525.1 Planctomycetota bacterium
CTTCCTGCGGTTCTTCCCCGCGCCCGTTTCCGGGCCCGCGGGGTGAGTTGTGTTTTGGGGGAGGGTTTCCGTGATCCAGGGACGTTCAGGGTTTCGGGGTTTCTCGCTGGGGCTGACCCTGCTGTGGGCCATGGCCCGTGCCGAGGATCCGTTTGCCGGGATGACCACTCCGGCCGCCGGGCCGCTCCCGGCGCCCGCGAAGGGCTTCTTCCGGGAGAATTTCACCTTCAAGAAGGAGCTCTATTCCCAGTTCTCCTGGGACAGCGGCCCGGGGGGGGATCCCTACAGCCGCCAGTCCGTCGGGATGGAAGCCCTCAAGGTCTTCTCCTCGTCCACGGCCAAGGTCGCCAGCCTGGACATTCAGGCCCGCCTGGTCCGCCGGGACCGCTTCGCTCCGACCGTCAACGACCGGGAGGGGATGGACCGCCCCGGCTGGTTCCTGGAGCTCCACAACCTTTACCTGGACCTGTACGATGTCGTCGGGTCCGGGGGGCAGGTCAACGTGAGGGCGGGCCGTTTCTATCCCCCCTTCGGGCTCAACCTCCAGACCGATACCCACGGCACCCTGCTCCAGCTTTCCAACGAGAGGAATTTCGGCTTCGAGCGGGACTGGTACGCCGGGCTCTGGGGGGCGGCCACCGAGGATCTGAACTACGACGTCGACTACCTGATGGGAAGCGGGTACGACCTGTCCGCCAAGGGGCAGGACGGCCTGGCTGGCGCCCGACTCAGCCTGGCCAACCGCTACCGCAACGAGTTCGGCCTCGAGGGCGGGGTCTCCTTCCTGGGCGGCGAGCGCCTGGACATGGACTCCGACAAGGTCCGCACCCTGCGCACGGGCCTGGACGGGCGGTGGACCCATCTGGTGCCCGCCGGATCCCTCTCCCTCCTGGCGGAACTCAGCGCGGGCCGGGACAACGGGGAGTCGGTGTTCACCGAGCTCTACCAGGCCGAGGTCCTCACGCCCCGTCGCCAGTGGGGGCTGAGCGCCCAGTACCGGCGCTTCTGGCAGGACCTGGGCCCGGGGCCGAGGGCGGACGCCTCGGTCTTCGGGGAGCTGGCCTACTACTTCCGCAACGACGTCGGAGGGGCCTTCCTCGACTCCCTCCGCCTGAACCTGGAGCGCCAAGTCGAGCGCCAGACGGGATCCGAGGCCAGCATCGTCACCCTGCAGTACTACCGGTACTGGTGAGAAGGAGGGATGTCATGACGTGGGGAAAGACCGCCGTTGTCTCGGGGATGCTCGCCCTGGTGCTGGTCCGCAGCGCCTCCGCGGCCGTGGGGTGCACGCTGAGCAACCCGGCCCAGGACCTCCAGGCCCTTTTCCCGCGCATGACGAGCTACAAGGAGGATGCCCGGGGCCTGGCCCAGGAGAAGGAAGGCAAGAAGCTCCACCAGGCCTTGCAGGAGCGCCTGGGAGGGGACCTGGACCCCGTCTACGAGGCCCTGGATACGCCCTACACGGTGTACACGGTCTTCCAGGACAAGGACGTCATCGGCATCGTCCACGGCGTCAATGTGGCCGGCAAGGGAGGGGTGATCCAGGTCTTCCTGGCCACCGACCCCGGGACCGGGGAGATCCTCCGCCTGTTCTTCCAGCGTCTCGACAGTCCCGCCGCCAAGGCGCTGAGGAACAAGGAGTTCCTCGCCCGCTTCACCGGCCTGACCCTGGCGGACTTCTACCGTCACGACTACTACGCCGTGGCCGAGCCCGCCTCCGAGAAGGACAGGGTCGGGAGGATCGCGGATCCCACCACCGACGAGGCGGGCCGCCAGGACTTCCAGGCGGCCCTGCGGGGCGTCCGCAAGAACCTCATCCTGCTGGATCTCCTGGTCTATGGACGCAGGAACGAGCCCTATTACGAGAAGGCGAAGGAGGCCCTGGCCAAGCTCAAGGCCGGGGCGAAAAAGGAGTAGCCCATGCGCACCCGCATTCTCGTCGCCCTGGTCCTGATGGCAGCCGTCCTGGCCGCCTTTCTGGTCTTCCGTTCTGGGGCTGACCATCACGGCCATGCGTTCCGGGAAGTCCCCGAGGTTCCCCTCCCGTCCCTTCTGGCGAAGCCCGGGGACTACCTGAGAAAGGAGGTCCGGATCCAGGGGGAGATCGTCCGGCAGTGCCCGTCCGCCGGGTGCTGGTTCTTCCTGAAAGGCCCGGAGGGCAAGGAACTCAAGGTGGAGATGGGCGACACCCTCCCGAAACTCCCCCAGAACCTGGGAAGGACCGCCGTGGTCGAGGGACAGCTCATTCCCTTCGGGGACGGTGTCGAGTTCATTGGAACCGCGGTGGAATTCCGCTAGGAGGACCGTCATGCGCTCCCTTTCCCTTGCCGCCAAGAATCTCCTGCGCCGTCCGGTGCGTTCCCTGCTGACGGTCTCCGGGGTCGCCCTGGCGGTCGCCGTCGCCGTCAGCCTGGGCGGCTTCAACCTGGGCTACCGCCGCGCCATCGACACCAGCATCGAGCGGCTGGGATACCAGGTCATGGTCATGGCCAAGGGCTGCCCCTACGAGGCGGCCACCATGATGCTCAAGGGGGGGACGGGCCTGCTCTACCTGCCGGGGGGGGTGTACGACACCCTGAAGTCCGATCCGGACATCCAGGCCATCACCCCCATCTTCGTGGGGTTGGCCCAGAAGGAGGGCAGCGGGATCCGCGAGGACGAGACCAAGTCCTTCCCCATCTTTTCCGGGATCGACGTCGCCTCCTTCCAGGTGATGAAGCCCTGGATGAGCTTCCAGGGCGGCCACTGGTTCTCCCAGAAGGCCATCGACGAGGTCGTCCTGGGCTACGAGGCCGCCGAGTACGAACAGCGCAGGGTCGGGGACAGCTATTACGCCTCCGTCATCCCGCACGGGAGGACCGAGCCGGTCCCCCACACCTTCAAGGTCGTCGGGGTGCTGGCGCGCACCGGGACCCAGGATGACGGGACCATCTTCCTGCCCCTGGCCAGGGCCCAGGAGATGTTCGGCCGCCCGGGGGCCCTGACCATCGTCGGGATCAAGCTGAAGACCTTCGGCGCCGCCTCCCTCAGGGAGTTCGAGGGGCGCTGGCTCAAGCTTCCCGAGGTCCAGGTGGTGAGCCTGGAGCAGGTCAAGGGCACCCTGGTCAGCCTGGTGGGCACGGCCCAGGCCATGATCGCGGCGGTCGCCGCCATCGCCGTCTTCGTCGCGGTCATCGGCGTGGTCAACACCGTCCTGATGAGCGTCTACGAGCGGACCGGGGAGATCGGCATCATGAAGGCCCTGGGCGCACGGCGGAGCGACATCTTCCGCCTGATCTGGCTGGAGACCCTGGCGGTCTGCCTCCTGGGGGCGGCCGCGGGAAGCGGCCTGGCCTTCCTGGGGGCCAGGCTCGTGGAGCACCTGATCAAGGCCCTGATCGACCTCGGGGTCCAGGGATCCATCGTGGCCATCACTCCGGACATGATCGGATGGGCCCTGCTCGGGTCCTTGGTCCTGGGGCTCCTGGCGGGCCTCTATCCGGCCTGGCGGGCCGCCTCGATGCGTCCCATCGACGCCATCCGGGAGGGGGAATAGTCATGGAGGCCATCCTGCGCGCACGCGGACTGAAACGGCACTACCGCCGGGGGCGCGAGACCGTGAAGGCCCTCGACGGGGTCGACCTGGACATCCTTCCCGGCGAGATGATCTCCATCCTGGGGCCCTCGGGTTCCGGGAAGACCACGCTGGTGAACCTCCTCTCCTGCCTGGACGTCCCGACCGAGGGAAGCCTGACGGTCACGGGGAAGGAAGTGTCGGGGTTGTCGGAGGACCAGCTGGCGGACCTGAGGCGGGGGACCCTGGGCTTCATCTTCCAGAAGTTCCACCTCATCCCCACCCTGACCGTGGCGGAGAACGTGGAGCTTCCCCTGATGTTCCTGCGCCAGGACGCGGATCCCGCCGCCACCCGGGCCGTGCTGGAGCAGGTCGGACTGGGGGACCGGATGAGCCATCTTCCCAAGGAGCTGTCCGGGGGCGAGATGCAGCGGGTGGCCGTCGCACGTGCCCTCATCGTCCGTCCCAGGATCCTGGTCGCCGACGAGCCGACGGGCAACCTGGACAAGGCGAACGGGGAAGGGATCTTCCGCCTCTT
>JAHFOU010000242.1 GCA_023261525.1 Planctomycetota bacterium
TTCTCGGGATCGATCGCGACCGCCTTGCGCAGGGCCTCGACGCGCTTCTCCCAGAGCAGGTGCTCTTCACAATAGGTCGCCAGCTCCAGCCAGCCCTTGGCGTTCTTGGCGCCGAGCTTCCCGGCGCGGAGGTCGTATTCGGCCGCCGGATCCGCGGGAGCCTTGGGCTCTCCGGCCCCTGCCGTCAGCAGGACGGAGAGGAGGAGGATGCCGGAAAGGCCTAGCCGCATCACGCGGGCCGCTAGACCTCGTCCGAGTAGGAGCTCTCCAGCAGCTCTTCCCCGAGGGGGACGATGCCCACGACGGAGGCGCGGTTCAGGAGGATGAGCTTGCCGTAGAAGCGGATCTCGCGGCCGCCGATGTCGTAGGCCTTGAATTCCGTGAGCGGGATGAACTCCTTGCCCGCGTTCAGCAGGTCGGAGACCCTCCCGCCCTTGGGGACGTGGACCTTGCCGGTGATGCGCTGGTCCCGGGTATAGACCTCGATCTGGATGCTGTCCTGCCTGATCTTCATCGGCGGTTCTCCCCTTCCAGGAAACGGTTTCCGGATGATACCAGGAGCGGGGCGGACGAGTCCAACCCGTGCGGCCTCCGCATCACTCCCACGCGAGGATGCGTGGCCCTCCCGGCGGCTCCCAGGCAAAGGTGACGTCATCAAGCCAGGGGGTCTCCAGGACCGGATCGTTCGGGTCCGACGAGGCCGTCCTGAAGCTGACGCGATAGCGGAAGCGGGGCAGGGAGAAGCGGATGGGCTCCCCCTGCAGGAGGGGTTGGAGCCCCGGGCCGGTCAGGGCGCCCGTATCCTTCAGCAGGGTGAGTTCCAGCCGCGCCTTGGCGAGGATGGGGTCGGTCTTCCTCGGCACGTACTGCAGGATCGCATCCGAGGCCTCCTGGTGGAGCAGGGTTTCCTGGCGGTTCTCCCGGGGAAGGTATTGGGTCCACCGGGCCCAGAGGAGCCGGGCCGCGCCGGTCCTGCCTGCTTCCAGCACGGGGGAGAGGTAGGTGCCGTCGTCGCCCTTGTAGTAGCGCCCGTCCCGGTATCGGCTCGTGGCCCAGCCCTTGGCGTCCGTGGCATTCGCGAAATCGCAGATCGCCAGCTCGTCCAGGATCTCGTTGGACAGGCACGACGTCTCCACGCCCTGCTGGGCATTCCGCTGGTAGCCGACGACGAAGGCGGGCGTGTTCTCGAAGAGGTCCGAGCTTTGGGTGTGGTCGAGCACGGTTCCCCGGTAGCTGATGGGCGTCATGGGCGCGGTATCCGGGGGCAAGCCGTCGACCGCCTGCACGTCGCACGTCGCGTCCTCCGGCGGGTCGGCGGCCGTATTGAACACCCCCGTCACGAACTTCCAGCGCAGGGCAGGCATCCAATGGTACCCTCCGGCGAGCTGCTGCACTTCCACGCGCTCGAAGACCGGGGCGGGGGGGAGGCCGTCGCCCCCCTCCCGGGTCTCCACCATGATGCCGATCCAGTTGGCCTGTTGGACGGTGCCTGCGTACTGGCCCATCGCCATGGCCTGGGTCTCCGTGGCCGAGAACCGTACCGAGCTGAGGTGGTAGTAGGTCATCGCGTTGGGCGGGATGGTCGGCTTGAGCCAGTATCCGATGGTGCCATGGTTGGTGGCGGCCCCGGTGCCGGCCGTCAGGCTGGGTGGCGGGAAATTGGCGGTGGAGTACGCCGGACCCCGCCACTTCTGGATATGGGCGCCGTCCGGGTACAGGGTGTTCGGCTCGTTCTGGGGCGCCGGCAGGGTCGGGTCGGGCCAGACGCTCCGCGTGACGTCCGTCTGGAGGTACTGGTCGCTCGGCGGCGATCCCGGCCCGGGCTGTCGGGGCTTGGTTCCGGCATCGCCGTCCCAGCCGTCGTCGAAATGGTGGAGGAAGAGCAGGTGCCCCTGCTGGGGGATCTCCACCGTGGCGAGCCCGATGGCCCCGTCGAAGTCCGCCGCACTTCCGGGAAGCGCGGCAGGGGCGCTGGGGTAGGTCATCACCGCCAGCCCCTCGGAGGTCGGCCAGGTCTTCCAGGAGGGGGATGAGGCGCCCAGGGTCTGCCAGGCGAAGGGGTCGCTGGAGCGGGACAGGTACTCCTCGAAGCGCGTCCGTCCGCCGACGAAGTCCTCCTGGGTGGTCTGGCGGGTCAGGGTGAAGACATCCGAGGTCTCGGCCAGGCTCCGTTCCGCCAGGAGGCGTCCGTCGGAGCCCATCAGCCTTCCCACGCAGGTGATGCGGAAGATCCCGGTGGCATGCAGGCTTCCCTCGGTGGACCATCGGTTCAGGTCCGACTTGTCCACCCAGTAGTGCATCAACTCGTCCGGGAGCTGTTTGTTGAGGTGGGTGTTCGGGTCGAAGTTGGCCTTGAGCAGGGAGGCGATCGAGAGGCCCCCGCCGTCCCGGAAGATCGTGCTCGCCGGGGAGTCGATCAGCGTGGGCACCAGGCCATCGCAGAAGGCCGCGAAGGTCTCCCAGCTGTCGAAGGGGCCCGGAAGGGGGCGGTTCGGGTCGTCGGACCAGCCGGGAAAGGGGGCGATCCCGGAGCGGAACGCGCAGATCGCATCGGCGATGGGTTCGGCCGGGCCGAGCGCGAAGGGTTTGATCGGGGTGCGGTTGGCGGCGATGCGGTAGACGCTGCTTCCCTGCAGGTCCTGGAGGAGGGAGACCAGGACGGGGCGCGGCGCGGTATTGAGGTTGACGGGAGGACGTCCCCCCTCCTCCAGCCGCAGGGCAAGGCGGAGCTTCTTCATCTCGCTGTAGGCATCGTTCTGGCTGTTCTTCGGGAACGACTCCCCGGCGTACCCGTTGGGATGGACGACCTTGGCATCCGACCAGCTGGAGACGGTCAGCCAAGGAGAGAGGTCCAGGGGGATCCCGGCCAGGGTTTGGAACTGGGCCACGGAGGCATAGCCGCCCAGGGGACGGCTCTGGATCGCCAGGGTGCCGAGGGTGCCGAAGGCAGGGCCCAGGACTTCCGGCTGGCTCCCCAGGACGTTCAGGATGCGCGCCAGCTGGAAGTTCCAGCCCATCCCGGTGTCCTTGGGGTCCCCCGGGTTCGCCCGCACGTCGGGATCCTGGAAATCGGGGACCCCGTCCTTGTCCCGGTCCCGGGCATCCAGGAAGCCCCCGTTGACGTTGATCTTGGCCGACTCGTCCTCGATCTTCAGCGCATAGGTATTCCCCTGGGTCCCATGCTCGTCCGTCAGCCGTCCCGAGTAGCCCCGTTCCCATTCGCCGACGCGGATCCTCAGGGGCTTGCCCGTCCCGTCCGCGGCGAAGAAGCTGGGCCTCAGGGCATGCCGGAGGGGGCAGTCCTCCCGGTTGAGCCGGCCCGCCTGGTAGGCCTCCTGGGCCTGGTCATAGGCGTCGCTTCCGTCGTCGGCCCAGTCCTCCCCGCCGTAGCGGGCGGACGGCAGGGAGGGGTCCTGTCCGGAGGACAGCCTGGCCAGGGCGGCTTCCAGCCCGGAGCGGGCCAGCAGAAGGGCCTTCGTGGCATGCAGACGCTGTTGGGAGGCCCTTCGCTCGAGTTGGGCCATCGTCACGAAGGCCACGGCCAGCAGGGCCAGGACGCCGAGGACCCCTACGGTGACCAGGAGGGCAAGGGCGCGGCGGGATCCCATGGCAGGGGGCATTCTATGCCGGCGGAGGTGGGGGCGGGGGTGGAGGCGGCGGCGGGGGGGGTGGGGGCAGGACAGGCGGGAGCCAGCGGGTCGGGATATCCCCGTAGGTCCAGGACAGGACCCGGGGGCCGCTGGCCAGCTTCCAGGCGAAGGTGATGTCGTCGAAGAAGGGGGTTTCCAGGGCGCCCTGGTTCAGGGGGTCGGGGAGGGAGGTCTTGAAGTTCACGCGGTAGCGGAAGCGGCTCAGGGATCCGCCGACGGGACGGCCCTGGGCCAGGCCCCCCAGTCTGTTGCCTTGAGCGTCCAGGAGATCCAGCTCCAGGCGGGCCCCGTCCAGGCTGTGGTCCAGGATCCGGGACTGGCCGACGGCGGGGACCGAGCCGTCCTCCAGAAGCTCCTTGCGGATCTCCGAGGGCCGGTATTCCGTCCACCAGATCTTGAGGAGGGTGGCGGAAGGCGCTCCCGGGGGGCT
>JAHFOU010000016.1:0-10047 GCA_023261525.1 Planctomycetota bacterium
CGCAAGCCCAAGCTGGCCGGCCTCTACCGGGACCTCTTCGCGCTCAAGCACCCCCCGGCGGCCCAGCTGGAATACGACGCCTGGCTACTGAAGGCCTACGCCCTGGACCCCAAGGGGACCGCGGCCCTGCTGGACGCCTCCTGGCGCGGGGCCTCCAAGAACGACCCAAGCCGGGCCATCCGCCTCCTGCAGGGCGCCCAGGCCGTCCAGGCCGACCCCGCCCGGGAAAAGGACCTGAAGGCGCTGGTGGTCGCCCACTCCGAGACGGAACCCGTCCAGCGCCAGACGGCCTCCCATCCCATGCGTTACTGGCTCTCCCTGCCCAAGGGCTGGTCGGACAAGCGCCGCTGGCCGGTGGTGGTGGCCGTCGAGGGGGCCGGATGCGATTTCCAGGGGGACTGCCGCAGGTTCGTGGCCGCCCGGGGGCCCCGTCCCTTCATCCTGGCGACCCCGCTGAGCTTCTCCAACACCAACGACATCCAGCCGGCCTCCTACAAGGACTACCCGGCGGACCTGGTCGAATCCATGAAGCCCCACGAGCCGCGCATGGCCTTCGACGCGGCCGGGCTCGCGGCCATGATGGAAGACCTGAAGAAGGACTATGCGGCCGAGGACAAGTTCTTCATCACCGGCTTCTCCGGCGGAGGTCTCCTGACCTGGGAGACCGTCCTGAGCCATCCGGAGCGCCTGGTCGCGGCGGCCCCCGCCGCCCCGAACTTCGCCGGCCACCCGAATCCCGTGTCCGAGGCGCCGGAGCGGGTCTCCCTCCCGGTGACGGTCTTCCAGGGGGACAAGGACCAGTACCTGGATGCCCTCGAGGCCCAGTGGAACAACGTCAAGGCCCTCTGCGACCAGTCCGGCTACACCAAGATCAGCCGGGTGATCATCCCCGGCTCTCCCCACGCGGCCTTCCCCAAGGAGGTCCTGGACTTCTTCAGCGAACAGCTCAAGAAGGCGGAAAAGAAGCCCTGAGCGCGGCCGCGGTCCGACACCTCTCTGCCGCCGATCCAGCCCTGGGCCGCCTCATCGCCCGGGTGGGCCCCTGCCGTCTGAAGGTCGACCGGGCCTCCGACACCTTCCGCGCCCTGGCCGAGGCCATCGTCTACCAGCAGCTCACCGGGAAGGCCGCGGCCACCATCCTCGGGCGGGTCAAGGCCCTCTTCCCCCCGCCCTTCCCGACCCCGCGCGGGATCCTGCGCCGCCCGGAGGCCTCCCTGCGGGGCGCCGGACTCTCGGGGGGGAAGATCCGGGCCCTCAAGGACCTGGCCCGCCTGTCCCTGGACGGCACCGTGCCGGCGATCGGGGTCCTCAAGTCCCTGGAGGACGACCGGATCGTGGAACGCCTCACGGAGGTCCACGGCATCGGGCCCTGGACCGTCCACATGCTCCTCATCTTCCGCCTGGGACGGCCCGACGTCCTGCCCGTGACCGACTACGGGGTGCGCAAGGGCTTCGCGAAGACCTTCCGCCTGAAGGACCTGCCGACCCCCGAACAGCTCCTGGCCCGCGGCGAGCGCTGGCGGCCCTGGCGGAGCACGGCGAGCTGGTATCTCTGGAGGTCCCTGGAGCTCTAGTCCAGGAAGCGGTCGATCATCCAGCGGGCCAGGAAGATGCCCGCGCCCGAGCCCACGGCGCTGAGCAAAACGGCCGTCATCAGCCCCACGAATTCACCCAGCCACCACCCGACGGCGCCGCCCACGGCGGAGACCAGCAGGTACAGCATCCCCTTCACGGGAGGATCCGGGCCGGGATCTAGGCGTCCGCGCGCTTCGAAGCGGGAACTTCCTTCTTCCGGGAGAACATCTTGCTGAGCTTCTCCTGCATCCGGATCTGGTCGTCCGTGGGGATCTCCAGGACGGTCTTGCCGGTCCTGGGATCCACCACCTGGGTCTGGAGGGTCTGGGTCTCCGGGTGGTAGCTGAAGCTCACGTCATCCGCATTGCGATTCGGGGCCTTCTTGGAGGCGTCCCCGTCCGGAGCCCCCTGGGAGCCCCTGCCCGACGGCTTCTGCCCTCCGGCGGCGGACCGGCCGGCTTCGCTGATGACGACCGTGTCCTGGGGAGGAGGCGGGGCGACCGGAGCGGAGGCCTTCAGGGCCGCCGCCTCGGGTGCGACGGAAGCCGCGCCCCTGGACGTGGAGACCGCCGAACCCACCGCAGGTACCGTGTCCTGAGCCTGATAGTCCGCCATGTGCTTCCTCCCTTCCCCTGAACCGCGAATCCCCGCGAAAGACGCAAGGGACCCTAGTCCTTTATCGGCAGGCAGGACTTGAGACTTGAGGCGGATTCCCGGAAATCCCTACCCGGGAACGAACGCCATAACCCATTACAACAGAATGATTAGTGAATCAACTTCCGGACGATCACTCCGGTATCCACCAGATGGGGCCACCAGGGTTGCCAGCGAAGATGGAAGAGGAGACGGCCCAGTACCGGCATCCAGAGCCAGAACATGGCCCGCTTCCACTCGTGACGGATGCCTCGGGTGTGGACGGGGATGATCTCGGGCTCCTGCAGAAGGGAGGGCTTCGGCCAGAACCTGGGGACCTCCTGGAGGTAGCGCCGGTAGTCCTCCCCGAACAGCCCGCCCAGGAAGGCCTCCTCCTGAGGGACCACCCAGCGGGCGTAGGCGAAGGCCGACACCAGGACCCCCGCCAGGACGACGGGGCTCTCCAGCAGGATCCCGGCAGAGAGCCAGAGCAGGAAGGAGCCGAGGTAGAGCGGGTTGCGGCAGATGGAATAGGGCCCCTCCCGCACCAGCTGGTGGCTCTTCCTGCGCCCGATGTAGAGAGTGGACCAGAGCCGGAGGACGGCTCCCGGAAGGAAAAAGCACCAGGAGCACAGGACCACCCCCGTCCTCGCCCAGGTGCCGGGGTGGGTGACGGGAAGCGAGACGAGGGCGACGAGCCCGGTCGCCCCCAGGAGGACCTGGACGATGGCCCCCCTCAGGCGGAACGAAGCGGCGGCGGGATCGCTCATGCGGAGCGGACTCTACCGGACGGGCTTCGGCGCAGCAACCACCATGCGCACCAGCTCGGCCTCGGCGGCGATCACGCTGAAGGCCGGCCAGAGCGGATCGGCGGCCGCCCGCTCGAACCACCCGCGCGCCGGGCCGGCACGCCCCGCGGAAAGGTGCCAGTTCCCGAGGGCATGGGTGGCGATCGAGGCGTAGGGCCCCTGGGTGCGCGGGTTCTCCACCAGGGCCTCCGGGGTCCTGAGCCCCTTGGCGAAGCGCAGGGCCTCGTAGTAGGCCTCCGTCTCGCGGTGGGGCGAGCGTTCCACGGGGACCCCTTCGGGGATGCCGTCGAGCAGGGCCTGGGCCTCCTCCCTCCGCCCCGTGCGCTGGAGGGCCATGAACAGCCAGTGGGCGGCCGGCATCGTCTTATCCTCCGGAGCGTAGCCGTACAGGTCCGCGTCCGTGGCGGCCCCCTCCAGACAGCGGCGCCAGGCCTCGATGGCCTTCTCCCAGTCCCCCCGGAGGGAATGGGCCAGGGCGAGGTGGTAGCGGACCTCGAACGAGGCCGTCCCCCCCAGGGCCAGGGCCCGCTCCAGGTCGAGGGCGCCCGGGTCGAGCTCGCGGATGGAGAGGCGGCGGTGCCCCCGGTAGCAGTGCGGGCGCCAGTCCCCGGGGGCCAGGTCCATCATCCGCGTCCAGGTGGCGATGGAGTCCCGGTACCGCCAGGCCCTGCCCTGGGCGATGCCCAGGGCCAGGAGACGCTCGACGTCGTCCGGGCGCTCGCGTGCGGCACGTTCGGCCGCCTCCAGGGCCGAGCGCCGCGCGGCGTCGGCCTCCAGCCTTGCCAGCGGCCTTCCCAGTAGGGAGACGGTCTCCGGGGCGTCCATCAGTTGAGCGAGGGTCCGGAAGAGACCAGGGGGATGCCCAGGAGGCCAGCGGCGGCGCGGAGGCGCTCGAGGGGATCCAGGGCCTCCAGCACCCGCTGGCGCTGGAGCGGATGGGCCAGGAGGAGCTCGGCCGCCAGGTCCGCCAGGCCTCCGGCGCCCGGGCGCTCCGCCAGGAGGGCCCCCATCAGGGCCTCCCCCTTCTGGCCGTGCACGGCCCTCAGGGAGACCGCCAGCCTCGAGCGAAGGGCGGCCGCCAGGCGCCGGGCCGGGGGAAGATCCGCCGCTTCCGCCTCCTCCAGGTGCTCCAGCTCGGCCGTGAGGTAAGGGCCCTGGAGCGCCATGCCCAGGATCCGGGCGCGGCACTCCCCCTCCAGCACGATGTCCGAGGTCCCGTCCGCGAAGGCCTCGTGCCGCACGACGCGCCCCACCCCGCAGACGGGGCGGATCTCGTCCTTCCCCACCGCGAGGCCCATCGCGATGCGTCGGTCCGCGGCAAGGGCATCAGCCAGCATCCGGCGGTACCGGGGCTCGAAGATGTGAAGCGGCATGCGCGCGCGGGGGAAGAGGACCGTGGTCGGAAGCGGGAAAAGCGGTACCTTCATCCGCGCCGAGGGTACGGGGTCGGGCGGGAATTGACAACCGTCCGGGGGCCCACTAGGGTTTCCCCGTGCGCGCCCGAAGCCTCCTCGCCCCGGCCCTGCTCCTGACGGCCCTGGCCGCGGCGGACGCCCTGTCCGACCTGCCCATCCTCCGCCAGGCCATGAAGGAGCGCGGCCCGCGCGCGGACGAGGCCAAGGCCCAGGGCGCCCGCGTTGAGCTGACCGCCGGCGGACGGAGCTTCCACGTCCTCTGGCTCCCCGAGAAGTCGGATCCCCTCAATCCCCCGCCCCTCATCGTCACCCTTCACGGCCACGACGGCTGGGCCTTCGAGGCCTTCCACCTGTGGCACCCGGCCGCCCAGGAGCGGGGCTTCGGCATCCTGGCCATCCAGTGGTGGCTGGGCAAGGGCGAGGCCCCGGAGGACTACCTGACGCCCGAGGAGGTCTACCGGGACGTGGACGAGACGCTGAAGCGCCTGCACTGCCGGAGCGGGCAGGTCCTCTTCCACGGGTTCAGCCGCGGCGCCGCCAACACCTACCCGGTGGCGGCCCTGGACCGTGCGGCCAAGGGCGCGCACTGGTTCTCCCTGGTCGTCTCCGACGCGGGCAAGGCCAACCTCGACTATCCGCCGGTCCGGGACATCGACAAGGGGGTCTACGGTCCCAAGCCCTTCGAAGGCCTGCACTGGGTCACCTATGCCGGCGGAAAGGACACCAACCCCCAGCGCGACGGGATCGAGGGAATGCGGGAGACGGCCGACTGGATCCGCAAGCTCGGCGGCACCGTGGACAAGGCCCTTGAGGATCCGGCGTCCGGACACGGGGGCTTCCACCAGAACCCGAAGAACTGCCAGGCCGCCCTGGACGCCTTCCAGGCCCGCCTGAAGGCGAAATAGCCCCCGCATGTCGGACTGGACCCTCTTCCACAACCCCCGCTGCTCGAAAAGCCGAGAGGCCCTGGCCCTGCTGGAGAAGGCCGGGGTGAAGCCCCGGGTCGTGGAGTATCTGAAGACCCCCCTCGACCTCGAGGCCCTGAGGGTCCTCGCCCGGCGCCTGACGCTGAGGCCCAAGGATTTCCTGAGGGCCAAGGAGCCCGTCTGGGAGACCCTGGGCCTGGACGTCGAGGACGACGAGGCCGTGCTCAAGGCCATGGTCGCACATCCGGTCCTGGTGGAGCGCCCCATCGCCGTCCGCGACGAGCGGGCCGTGCTCGGCAGGCCGCCGGAGAGGCTCCGCGCCCTCCTCCTCGCCCTCCTGCTGATCCTGCTGGTCCCGGGCTGTGCGCCCCGGAGTGTGCGGATCGAGATCCTCTGCGGGATGGGCCGCCCGGGCGGCGGGACGGTCACCCAGGCCGAATGGCAGGGCTTCCTGGACCGCGAGGTGACGCCCCGCTTCCCCCAGGGGATCACGGTGCTGGGCGCCGAGGGGCGCTGGAAGGGCGGCCGGGAGGACTCCCGGGTCCTCCTGCTGGTCCTGGAGGACACGCCGTCCGCGCAGGCCTCCGCCCGGGACGTGGCCGACGCCTACAAGCGGGTCTTCGGGCAGGAGGCCGTGCTCCTCCTCGCGTCGCCGACGTCCGCCGAATTCCGCTAGCGCCGGCGGCGGCGCGGGCGATGGCTCCCGGCGGGGCTGGTCCCGGACCAGACCCCGGCGGAGGGCGCGGGGAAGGCCGGCGGCGCGGACGGCGCCTCGTGCCGGGACGGCGCCTGGGGGCGCCCCCCCCGCTCGCGCATCGGGTGGGATCCCCGGCGCGCGTAGTCGAAGCCCTCGACGGTGACCCGGGGCAGGGTCTTGTTCAGGGCGATCTCGATCTGGCGGAGGTCCTCCTCCTCCTCGGGGGAGACGAAGGTGATGGCCTCCCCCACCGTCCCCGCGCGGGCGGTCCGGCCCACGCGGTGGATGTAGTCGTCGGTCGCGCGCGGCACGTCGAAGTTCACCACGTGTCCGAGCGCCTCCACGTCGATCCCGCGGGCGGCGACGTCGGTGGCCACCATCACGCGGCAGCGTCCGGACTTGAAGCCGGCCAGCGCGGCCATGCGCTCCTCCTGGGTGCGGTCGCCGTGGATGCTCTCGCAGGGGACCCCCTGACGCGAGAGCTGCTCGGCCAGGCGGCTGGCGCCGATCTTGGTGCGCGTGAAGACCAGGACGTACTTCAGGTCCCCCCGCCTCAGCAGGGACAGCAGCAGGGAGGGCTTGAGGTCCCTCGGCACGGGATAGACCGTCTGCGTGATCCCGGCCGCCGGCGCGGACTGGCGCTGGAGGTTGATCGCCACGGGATCCCTGAGCATCTCCTTGGACAGCTCCACGATGGGCGGCGGGAGCGTGGCCGAGAAGAAGAGGGTCTGCTTCCGCGGCGGCAGGTGCCTCAGGATGCGCTCGATGTCGGGCAGGAAGCCCATGTCTAGCATGCGGTCCGCCTCGTCCAGCACCAGGATCTCCAGCCCGGACAGCTTGCCGTGGGGGAAGCGGAAGTGGTCGATGAGCCGCCCCGGGGTGGCGGTCAGCACGTCCACGCCGATGCTGAAGGCATGCCCCTGGGCGATCATCTCGACGCCGCCGAAGACCGGCGCCCCCGTGAGCGGGGTGTGGACCGCCAGGTCGTGCATGTGCTGGTCGATCTGGGCGGCCAGCTCCCGCGTGGGCGTGAGGATGAGGGCGCGGGTGGTGCCCCGGGGGCGGTCCATGAGCTGGTGGAGGACGGGCAGGAGGAAGGCGGCGGACTTCCCGGAGCCGGTCATGGCGCAGGCCAGGAGGTCGCGGCCGGCCAGGGCGGGCGGGATGGCGTCCTGCTGGATGGGCGTGGGCCGGGTGAAGCCCATGTCGTGGATGCCCTTGAGCAGGTCGGGATGGAGGCCGAAGGCGGCGAAGGTCACGTCGCCAGCGCTCCCATCGGATCCCAGGGGGGAAGGACGACCGGGTCGAGGTCCCAGGCCTTCTGCAGCGCGGCCGGCAGCAGGCCCTTGGGCGCCGCGATCGCGAGCACGTGCTCGTCGAACCACGAGTCGTTCATCAGGTAGAAGCCCTTCTTTCCGCTCGTGTCGCCCCAGCTGTTCTCCACGCGCCAGCGGCGCGGCTTGCCGTCCAGCACGTCCACCCCGGTGAAGAGCATGGCGTGGCTGGCCACGGACTCGTGGTAGACCAGACGCTCGGCCTTCTTCATCGAGAACCGCGTGTCGTAGAGGCCTTCGTAGTCGAAGAGCTTGGCGTCCCAGAGGCCGAGGTCCCGCTTCATGTGCTGGCCCACGTCACAGCCGAACCAGACCGGCTCGCCGCCCATGATCTGCTTCATGGCGATCCGCTTCATGAGGTCGGCCTCGATGTTCAGGTATTTCACGCCGCGCCCCCCGACCACGCTCCCGAGGTGCTCGACCGTGTAGGTCTTCCCGTATGCGCTGGTCTTGCGCGGGTCCTGGATCAGGCACAGGTAGTCGTCGACAGGCAGGGTCACGTACTTCGCGGCGAACTCCTGCGGCGTCATCTCCCCGTCTCGGTGGAACTTGCGGTCCTTGTCGTTCCACTGCCAGAGGAAGCGCTCCGGGGGCGTGCCGAGGTGGATGCAGAGGATGCGGTGGACGACGTCCAGGATCTCCCGCTTCCTGGCCTTCAGGTCCCGGGACTTGGCGCCGCCCGCGACCAGCTCGCGCAGCTCCCGGGAGCCCTCGCGGAGCTTCCGGCGCAGGATGGCGTTCATGCGGCCGGTGTTGGAGGAGCTCTCGGTCTCCGGCATCACGGTCTTCGGCACGAGGCCATGCTTGCGAATAATATCCACGAACATGTCCCACTGGCCGCCGTCGCCGGCGAAGCCGTCCAGCAGGAAGGCCACGACCCGGTCGTCCACGGGGCGGCCGGCGGTCCGGAGGATGGCCTCGAGCATGTAGTTGGCGCGCTCGAACTTATCCCAGAACATGGTGTGGTTCTGGCTGAACTCGAAGTTCTTGAGGTTCATCTTCTTCATGGCGCCGACGCGCAGGAGGTTGAGACCCGCGAACATCCAGCAGCGGCCGGACTTCTTTTGGTTGGTCACCTCCCAGTCGTCGAGGAGGTGGGAGAAGCTGTGCTCCATGGTGTTGAGCAGGGCGTGGTTGGCGGCCAGCTCGTCCACGCCGACGGAGGTGACGGCATTCTGGATCAGGGTGTACCGGGGGTTGCCGCGGAAGGCCTTGCGGAAGGCCTTGAGCGCGCCTGCATCGAGGGCGCCGGGGCGGGTCTGGGCGGTCGCGGGCATGTCGAGGCTCCTGTTCGGGTGGGCGGGCATTCTACTCATTGCGCGGGGGCCAGGCGGCAGTGGACTGGCATCGCCAAGCCTGCGATCATGGAAACGACCATGAAACATGAAACGCCCGCATCGAAGGGCCTCGACCTGTTCTACAAGGGTTGCTGGCTCCTTCTGTTCCTGCTCCCCCCTGTGGTGTCGTGCTGGAAGATCCGATCCCCCCGCTTCCCCCAGGCCGCGAACAAGGGCCTTCCCTCCCGGGTCCAGGCCGGCATGGCGGCGATGACCGTCCCCTTCGTCGAGAATGCCGGGCAGAGCGACCCCCAGGTCGCCTACTACGTCCGCACCTTTGGCGGCACCGTCTTCGTCACCCGCCAGGGGCAGATGGTCTACTCCCTGCCGGCCCCGCCGGCTTCCCAGATGGTCCTGACGGAGACTTTCCTCGGCGGGAAGGTCCCTCTTCCCCACGGGGAAGAGCCCTCCCCCGTGGGCGTCTCCAGTTTCCGTGGGGACGACCCGGCCACGTGGCGGAGCCGTCTGGCCACATACGGGGCCGTCAACCTGGGGGAGGTGTACGAGAAGATCCAGATCAGCCTCCGGGCGCAAGGCCACAGCGTGGAGAAGCTGTTCCGGGTCCTGCCCCAGGGGGATCCCTCCCTCATCGAACTGGGCGTGGATGGTGCGGAAGGCCTGCGGGTGGAAACCAACGGCGAACTGGCGGTGGAAACCTCCCTGGGGGAGGTCCGCTTCACCAAGCCGGTCGCGTACCAGGAAGTGGCAGGGGCGCGGAGGGAGGTGCCGGTGGCGTACCGGGTGTCGGACAGGAGCTATGGCTTCCGCCTGGGTGCCTATGACCCTGCCCGCCCCCTGGTGATCGACCCCGCCTTCACCGCCACCTACCTGGGGGGGGCCGGCGACGAGACCGCCTATGCCCTCGCCGTCCATCCCACCACCGGCGACGTGTACGTGGCTGGGAAAACCCTCTCGGCGGCCTTCCCGGGCGTGGCGGGAGGCGCCCAAGCCGCCCTGGGAAGCTCCGCCTCCGAGGACGCCTTCGTGACCCGCCTGAACGCCGGCCTGACCTCCCTTCTCCAGTCCACCTACCTGGGCGGGAGCAACGTCGACTACGGCTACAGCCTTGTCATCTCTCCCGGCACGGGGGTCGTCTACCTGGCGGGGATCACCTTCTCGACGGATCTCCCGGGCACCGCGGGGGCCGCCCTGACCGCGATTTCCGGCGCCTCGGACCCCTTCGTGGCCTGCCTGAGCTCCGACCTGACCACCCTGACCCGGTCCACCTACCTGGGGGGGAGCGGCGCCGAATCCCTGAAGGTCTTCCTCGCCGTCCATCCCACCACCGGCGACGTCTACGTGGCCGGGAGCACCAACTCGG
>JAHFOU010000016.1:10077-15792 GCA_023261525.1 Planctomycetota bacterium
TGAACGCCGCCCTGACCAGCCTGACCCAATCCACCTTCCTGGGGGGGACCGGCCAGGACTTCATCAACGCCATCGCCATCCACCCCAGCTCCGGGGATGTCTACGTGGCCGGGGAAACCCGGGCGGCGGACTTCCCAGGCGTGGCGGGAGGCGCCCAAACCTCCAGGGGCTCCAGCACCGGCGACGCCTTTGTGGCCCGCCTGAACGCCGCCCTGACCAGCCTGACCCAGTCCACCTACCTGGGAGGAAACGCCCAGGATGTCGCCTATGGCCTGGCCTTCCATCCCACCACGGGGGATGTCTATGGGACAGGGTTCACGTTCTCGACGGACTTCCCCAACACCACGGGCGGCGCCCAGGCCTCCCACGGCGCGGACGGCGGGGACTACGACGGGTTCGTATGCCGCCTGAACGCCACCCTGACCAGCAACATCCAGTCCACCTACCTGGGAGGATCCGATCTGGACATCGGGTACTGCCTCACCGTCCATCCCACCACGGGGGATCCCTATGTGGCGGGGGAAACGCGGGCGACGGACTTCCCGGGCACCGCGGGAGGCGCCCTGACCGCGATCTCCGGCTCCTCGGACGCCTTCGTGACCCGCCTGAATCCCGGCTTGACCCTCTTGACTCAGTCCACCTACGCGGGAGGGAGCGGGACCGAAACCCCCTTTGCCGGCGCCTTCCATCCCACCACGGGGGAGCTCTATCTGGCCGGGGTCACGGCGTCGAGCGATTTCCCCTGCGTCACAGGGAATGCCCAGGCGGCCTCCGGAGGAGGCTCCGACGCCTTCGTCGCAGCCCTGAGTCCGAACCTGGGTCCCCAGGGGCAGGGTACCCCCTACACGAAGGCGGAAGACGGCCGGGGAAGATGTTTCCTGACCGCGGCACGTCGGAAACCGTTTCTGGATCGTTAAGGAAGCGCCAGCGCCTCGCTGACCAGGGGGATGCGGGGATCCTTGCCTTCCAGGAGGCGGGACAGGTCTTCCCTGGCCCCCGCCTTCCTTTGGACCACGGCATCCATCGCGGCCTGGATCCCGCCGTATTCTCCCCGGGTCAGGCAGGGCCCCAGCTTCGCCTGGGCCTGCTTCAGCTTCTCCAGGAGGATCGCGGCGCCCTCCCCGTTCTTGGGGAGGTCCCGCTCTCCCACCAGGATCCAGTCCTCGGGCCCGGCCCCGGGCGCGGCGTGCGGGGTGAGGATGAAGGTTCCCGGGGAGACCACGAAGCTGCGGACCACCGTCAAGGCCTGCCGGAAGATCTCCTGGTGGGCGGCGCAGGAAAGCCCCGGATGCAGGGGACAGCCCCCGTCCGCCAACGGGCGATGGGGGTGCTGTCCGGCGTCGCCGGGATCCTGGCCCACCACCGTCACGCAGGCCTCGTTGAGGTGACGGACCAGGGCCGGGTCCGTGAGGATCTGCTCCCGGGTCCGGTCGCACTGGCCGCAGGTGTCCAGGTGGAGGGAGAGCAGGAGGACGCAGTTGCGCTCCTGGGCCTCCGCCACGCCGGCGCCGAAGCCGCGGGCCAGGAGGAGGGCGGGGGGCGCGGCGAGGCGCTTCAGGACGGGCGGCGGGGGAAGGGCCGGGGCCGGCCCGGAGACGGCGGCCAGGGGCGCGGCCAGGTCGGCCTCCCAGACCATGCAGCGGAAGCCCACGGACTGCTCGGACGCGTCCATCGGCTGCATGCAGAGGTCCAGGACGCGAAGGTTCAGGGGATGGGCCGTGACCCAGGAGCCGCCCTTGATCATGACCGGGATCTGCTGGCCGTCCCGCTGCGCGAAGACCCGTTCGTACACGTTGCCGGCCATGTTGAGACATCCCACGGGGGAAGCCGAGGCCGGGAAGGCGGTCACGGGTTGGGTGCTCCTGAGGGCGAGCCCCCGCCAGTTGCAGGCATCCTCCCGCCAGGACCCGAAGGGGTACTCCAGCCCCTCGGACCCCCCGGCCGCCTTCATCCAGGCGTCGGGCGAGGGCAGCCGGGCCCCGGCCCAGCGTGCGTAGGCCAGGGCCCCCCACCCGGTCACGCCCACGGCCGGATGCTCCTCGTAGCCGGGCTGGGGCTCCCAGCCCGCGCCCGCCCGGCGCAGGCCCCAGGGCTGCTCCCGCAGCAGGGGCCGGGAGGCCTTGGCGTCGGCCCCGCTTTCCGCAAGGAAGCGGGCGAACTGGGCGTTCGAGACCTCGAGCTTGTCGATGAGGTAGCCGGGGACGTCCACGCGCTCGGGCACCCCGGTGGTGGAGGACCGCGCGTAGGGGCGCCGGGGATAGGCCCCCGCCGGGATCCGGACCATGGGCATGCCGTCCTTTGCGCGGCGGTACTCGGCATAGCCCTGGGCGTTGGTGCCGAGGGGGCGAAGGGCCTCGTCGGGGACGGGGGCAGGCCGGGCGGCGGGGCCGCACCCGGGCAGGACGGTCAGCGCCAGGGCGGCGACCAGGGCGGGGAGGTTCAGGGTCCCGGGATCTGCCATCGGTGCCGGCATTCTACCGCGGCTCATTCCCCCCAGGCCAGGATGCGGGGGCCCTGGGGGCCGTCGTAGAGCAGGGTCAGGTCGTCGAGGACCGGGGAATCCAGCAGGGGCGTCCGGGGATCCAGGGGCGCGACGCGCCGGAAGCGCACCCTCAGCCGGAAGGCCGAGGCCGGAACACCCCCCAGGTCCCAGTGCGGGAGATCCGGCCCCCATCCGGGGGCCGCGGTGGACCGGCTGAAGCCCTCCCCCCGCAGATAGTCCGTCCCGGCGGCGTCCATCAGGTCCAGCTCGGGGTAGTCCCCGCCCAAGGCGGCCGGGCGGATCCAGGTCCAGCAGATCCGGCGCAGGCGGGCCTCGACGGGCAGGCGCAGGCGGCCGGTCGTGTACTCGCCCTCCCCCTGGAAGTAGCGGCCGTCCTGGTAGCGGGTCCGGGCCAGGGTCTGGGCGGCGGCCTCGGGCGAGGGGCCGAAGTCCCAGACCGCGAACTCGTCGAAGGTGGCGTCGGCCGGCCCGGCATAGCTCCAGCCACTCGCCTCGTTGGCGTTCCAGAACCGGTCGTTCGGGGGATGGCGATGCCCCAGGAAGAGATGGTGGGGCTGGGCGAGCATGAGCGAGGAGTCCGCCATCGCCCAGGGCGGCGCGTCCGCCGTGATGTCCTCGGCCTCCAGGGGCAGGTTCCCCCCCTGGCCGGAATACACGTCCTCCAGGGCGAGGTCGCTGGGGGTGTGGGCGTCGTTCACGAGGAAGTCCCCGCAGGCGTTCCCGTCGCCCGCCTCCATGTCCCAGCCCAGGGTGACCAGGCGCCAGAGGTGGGGCTGGTCGGGCCTGAGCTCGGTGTAGAACCCGTGCTCCCTCCCGGTGTCCAGGGAGAAGTGCCCGATCTCGAACTGGGCGACCAGATTGCTGACCCCGGGGGTGGTCCCCCACCCGTGCAGGACGTCCCCGATCAGGAAGAACTGGGTCCTGAACCAGGGGCCGTTCGGGGGCGGCGGGGAGCTGTCCTCCTCCACCCTCGAGCCGTTGAGCCACTGGACGTAGGCGTGCCCCCGGGGAGAGGCCTGCATCGGGTTCGGGGCCATGCTGTAGCTCGGCTTCACCCAGAAGCTCATCACCCCGTGGAAGCCGTCCGCGTTGCCGTGGTCCAGGTAGGAGGGAGCCCGGCCGGATTCGCTGTAGCAGCCGTCCGGCCTCAGCGAGGTGGGCTTGGAGGGATCCAGCAGGCCGTGGTCCAGCTCGGCGGTGGAGACCTGGCGGGCGTCCGGGTCCATGGCCTCGGTGCCGGGCGCGCGGACCCGGTCCAGGTCCAGGCGGTCGTCCCAGCGGGCCAGCATCCCGAGCCGCTTCGTCCCCGGGGGGCTCCCCCGGGTGGGATGCCCGGAGGCGTCGGGCGAGGCGGTGTAGAACTCCTCGTCCGCCGTCTCGATCGTGGCCAGCTGGAGGTTCCCGTCGTACTCGGCCGGATGCATCATCAGGCCGGATCCGGGGTCCGCGTAGGGCTCGGGATAGGTCTGGACCCCCACCCCCTTTCCACCGATTCCCAAGGCGGCTCCCCAGGTCCGGACCGCCGAGGCATTCGTCCCCAAATAGGAGGAGGCCCCCGGAAGGCGGACCGAGCCCGGGGAGTCCAGGTCCTCACAGACGAAGTCCCTCTGGGTGCTCAGGCGGAGCACCCCGGGGCCGGAGACCTGGGCGGAGAGGACCCGGGAGGCCAGCAGGCGCCCGGAGGGGTCCAGGAGGCGGCCGACGCTCTCCACACGGGCGCCCTGCAGGGGATAGAGGCCGAACTCCGTGGAATAGACCAGGAGGTCGGACTTGTCCATGCACTTCCAGGTGGAGGCGTTGGGGTTGAATTTGTTCAGGTCGCTGTTCGGGTTGAAGTTGGCCTTGATCAGGTCCCGCTTCGCCAACCCGTCCGAGGACGTCTCCCCATGGCCGTCCACGAAGAGCGTGTCGCAGAAGGCGTTGAAGTCCTGCCAGGTGGAGAGGTCGGAGGTCCAGGCCATCAGGGCGTCGGCGACGGAGGCGGCCTCGTCGTCCTCCAGGGCGACCGTGGCGGCCGCCGGATTCCTGTCGAGCACCCGGATGCCGGAGAGCCCGCGCAGGAGGGCCATCAGGACCGGGCGGCGGGAGCGGGCCCAGGACAGCAGGACCGGGGCCCGGGGCTCCAGGAGGGGCGTCACGGGATCGCGCAAGCCGCTGAGGCTCCCGTCGTCGGCCCTCCCGATGGCGAACTCGGCCCAGGTCTGGCCGGGGAGGTTGGGCAGGAAGGGCGTGGCGTTGGGGCGGATGACCCGGGGGTCCCGCCAGGCGTGCAGGGTCAGATACGGTTTCAGGACGGCCAGGGCCTCGGGGTTCCCGGACATCTGCTCGAAGGAGGTCCAGCCCTCCGCCGGCCGGGAGCCCACCAGGGCCTCCCCCGCCGCAGGGTCCTGGCCCAGCTCCAAGGCCAGGAGGCTCAGGATGCGCCGCAGGGCCGGGGTGTCGGCGCCGTTCACGTCGATCCCCCCCTCCTGCTGGACCTTGAGGGCGTAGTGCCCCCAGGCCAGGGCCCCGCTGTACCCCCGGGTCCGGCCATCGCAGGTCAGGTGCCCGGCGCAGAAGGAGGGACGGACGGCCATCCCCACCGGGCAGGCCTCCAGGTCCAGGGACTCGGGATGGAAGAGCTGCTCGTCGGTCTCCAGGCCGGGGTCCATGAGCCCGTTGCCGTCCAGGTCCTCCCCGCCGTAGCGGCTGTCCGGGGCGTCGGGGTCCTGGCCGGCGCCCAGGCGGGCCAGGGCGTCCTCGAGGCCGCTGCGGGCCAGGAAGAAGGCCTGGGTGGCGTGCAGGCGTTGCTGGGAGGCGCGGCGCTCGAGCTGGGCCAGGGTCACGAAGGCCGCCGCCAGGACGACAATCACGCCCAGGATCCCGACGATCACCATCAGGGCGATGCCGGAGCGGGAGCGCATGGGTTCAGGATACGGGGAGGCCCGGGACTGTCCAGGGTCGATTCCAGCAGTGGGCAACCGTGGCGTACAATCCAGGGCATGGTCCGCATCCTCGTCGTCGGCGCGGGCCCCGCGGGGGCCTCCCTCGCCTTCCTCCTGGCCCGGCGCGGGATCCCCGTGACCCTCCTCGAGCGCCATCCGGACTTCGCGCGGGAGTTCCGCGGCGAGATCCTCATGCCCAGCGGCCTCGATGCCCTGACCCAGATGGGGTTCTCCGAGGCGCTGGAGGCCCTGCCCCAGGTGCGGGTCCGGGCCCTGGAAGCCTTCCGG
>JAHFOU010000243.1 GCA_023261525.1 Planctomycetota bacterium
CCTGACGCTCCCATTCCTCGATCGGGACCAGGACGGCGATGGGCTTGCCTCGCTTGCCGAGGATGACCCGGTGGGTCTTGGCGACCTTCAGGATCTCATCCGCGCGGGTGCGGAGCTCGGAGATGCCTACCAGGGCGCTGGGACGGTCGAGGGTGAGCATGGGCGGATCCTCCTGCCTCCAGGATAGCCACCCCTCACAAGGTGTCAATCCAATAGGCTATTCAAAAGGCTCTTAACCCTCCGGTTTCGTCAAGGCGAACAGGCGGATCCGTTCGCTGACGGCGTCCACGAACTGGAGGGCCTCCAGCTCCTTGTTCCTGTCGCGGTAGACCACCAGATTCCCGATGCCCGAATGCAGGCTCGAGAAGACCATCACGTCGAACCCGCTCTTCCGCCAGCGCCAGAGGGCCCATCCGCTGCCGACGAGCATCGCGCCCGCCACGACGAACACGCCGAACACGTCCGGGAGCGGATCCCTGGACCTCCAGGCGGCGAGGGCCATGCCGGCCCCCCCGAGCGCCAGGAACAAGGCATAGACGAGGTACTTCGGCGATGCGGAGCGCTTGTGGGAGGCCCAGGTGGGATCCAGGAAGCGAAGCGGAAGCTCGACGACGCCGCTTCCCGTCGGGGAAGTCCACTCCACCCGGACCTTGTCCCCGAAGAGGGTGAACTCCTCGCGATAACGGAAGAAGCGCTCCGTGCGAAGCGTGGTCGGCGTGAAGGGCTCGGACATCCCGCCCGACCTACCCCTTCATCTTCGCGGCCTTCTCGACCGCCTCCTCGATGGTCCCGACCATGTAGAAGGCCTGCTCCGGCAGGTGGTCGTACTTCCCGTCCACCACCGCCTGGAAGGAGCGGATCGTGTCGGACAGCTTCACGTAGCGGCCCGGGAGGCCTGTGAACTGCTCCGCCACGTGGAAGGGCTGGGAGAGGAACTTCTCGATGCGGCGGGCGCGCTGGACCACCAGCTTGTCCTCCTCCGACAGCTCGTCCATCCCGAGGATGGCGATGATGTCCTGGAGGTCCTTGTAGCGCTGGAGCGTGGTCTGGACCGCGCGGGCGCAGCGGTAGTGCTCCTCGCCCACGTACTGGGGGTCCAGGATGCGGGAGCGGGAGGAGAGCGGGTCCACCGCGGGGTAGATGCCCTTCTCGGAGATGCGGCGGGACAGCTCGGTGGTGGCGTCCAGGTGGGCGAAGGCCGTGGCCGGGGCCGGGTCGGTGTAGTCGTCGGCCGGCACGTAGATGGCCTGGACCGAGGTGATGGAGCCGCGCTTGGTCGAGGTGATGCGCTCCTGGAGCGCCCCCATCTCGGTCCCGAGGGTGGGCTGGTAGCCCACGGCCGAGGGCATGCGGCCCAGCAGGGCCGACACCTCGGAGCCCGCCTGGGTGAAGCGGAAGATGTTGTCGATGAAGAGCAGGACGTCCGTGCCGGTCTTGTCGCGGAAGTACTCGGCCATGGTCAACGCCGACAGGCCCACGCGCAGGCGCGCGCCGGGCGGCTCGTTCATCTGGCCGTAGCAGAGGACGGTGCGGTCCAGCACGGACTTGCCGTCCGCCGTCTTGGCCTCCTTCATCTCGATCCAGAGGTCGTTGCCCTCGCGGGTGCGCTCGCCCACGCCGGCGAAGCAGGAGTAGCCCCCGTGCTCCTTGGCGATGTTGTTGATCAGCTCCATGATAACGACGGTCTTGCCCACGCCGGCGCCGCCGAAGAGGCCGGTCTTGCCGCCCTTCACGTAGGGCGCCAGGAGGTCGATGACCTTGATGCCGGTCTCGAAGATCTGGGTCTTGGGCTCCAGGTTCTCGAAGGCGGGCGGCGGGCGGTGGATGGGCCAGCGCTCCTCGTTGCCCACCGGGCCCATCTTGTCGACGGCCTCGCCGAGGACGTTGAAGATGCGCCCCAGGGTCTTCTCGCCGACGGGGACGGAGATGGGGGCGCCCGTGTCCAGGATCTCGGCACCGCGCATGAGGCCGTCCGTGGAGGACATGGCGATGGCGCGCACCCGGTTTCCGCCCAGGTGCTGCTGGCACTCGGTGGTCAGCTTGAAGGGCTTGCCGTCGATGGACGTATCCACGACGAGGGCGTTGTAGATCTCGGGAAGCTTCCCTTCGGGGAACTCCGCGTCGATGGTGGAGCCGATGACACGGACGACCTTGCCGGCGGCGGGGGAGCCCATCACGTCCTCCTTAGGGGGATTCGTTTCCGGGCGGAATCCTAGACAAGCCGGGCGTCCGGATCAAGCCTCGCGAGCCCGTCCCAGCCAGGCGGCGGCGGCCCTCAGGCGGCGGACCACCTCCTCCCGCCCCAGGACGGCGAAGGTGTCGGTGAGCGGGGGCGTGGCCTTGCGTCCGGTCACCGCCACGCGCAGGGTCATGAAGTAGTCCCCCGTCTTCCAGCCGCGCAGGGCCTGCTTGCCCCTCAGGAGGGCTTCCACGGCCGCGGAGGAGAAGTCCGCCTGGTCCTGGAGGGCGGCGGCCGCCTCCTCCAGCATGGCCGCGCCCTCGGCCGCGGGATGCTTGCCCTGCTCCAGGAGAAGGGGCCCGGGCTCGGGTGCGGTGAAGAAGAAGTCGGTCAGCTCCCCCCACTCGGCCAGGCGCTTGAGGCGCTCCTGGACCAGGGGGAGGATGGCGGCCACCCGGGCGGGGTCCTGGGCGGAGGCGCCGAAGGGGGCGAGGCGGGCGGCCAGGGCCCCGGGGATGAGCTCCCTCAGGTAGGTCCCGTTCAGCCATTCCAGCTTCTTGAGGTCGAAGACGGGGCCCGAGGTGGTGATGCGCTCGAAGGCAAAGTTCCGGGCCATCTCCTCGAAGGGGAAGATCTCCTTCCCGTCGGGCT
The DNA here is from genome assembly GCA_023261525.1 of Planctomycetota bacterium. Classification (GTDB taxonomy): domain Bacteria; phylum Planctomycetota; class SBBH01; order JAHFOU01; family JAHFOU01; genus JAHFOU01. Next base: position 2,831 of record JAHFOU010000243.1, read on the forward strand.
GGGAGAAACCCATGAGGGCCAGGAAGTTGACCATGGCCTCGGGCAGGTAGCCCTGGTCCCGGTACCAGTTCAGGGAGGTGGGTTGCTTGCGCTTGGAGATCTTGGAACGGTCCGGGTTCCTCAGGAGCGGCAGGTGGGCCATGCCCGGAGGGGTCCAGCCGAAGGCCCGGTACAGGAGCAGGTGCTTGGGCACCGAGGGGATCCACTCCTCGGCCCGCATCACGTGGGTGATGCCCATGAGATGGTCGTCCACCACGTTGGCCAGGTGGTAGGTGGGGTAGCCGTCGCCCTTGAGGAGGACCTGGTCGTCGATCTGCTCGGCCTGGAAGCTGATGCGGCCCCTCACGAGGTCGTCGAAGGCCAGCTCCCCGGAGGCGGGGATCCTCAGGCGCACCACGCAGGCCTCCCCGGCCGTGCGGCGGCGCGAGGCCTCGGCGGGCGCCAGATCCCGGCAGGCCCCGTCGTACCGGGTCGGCAGCTTGGCCGTGGTCTGCTCGCGGCGCAGGGCGTCCAGGCGCTCGGAGGTGCAGAAGCAGAGATAGGCCGCCCCGGAGGCCAGGAGCTTCTCCGTGTGGTCCTTGTAGATCGGCAGGCGCTCCGACTGGCGGTAGGGCCCCGAGGGGCCGCCCACGTCGGGGCCCTCGTCCCAGGTCAGGCCCAGCCAGCGCAGGGACTCGAAGATCATGGCCTCGGACTCGGGCGTGGAGCGGGTGCGGTCCGTGTCCTCGATCCTCAGCAGGAACTGCCCGCCCTGCTGGCGGGCGAAGGCACGGTTGAAGAGGGCCACGTACGCCGTCCCGACATGGGGATCCCCGGTGGGGCTGGGTGCGATGCGGACGCGGACGCTCATCTGATAAGATGCATTCTATGGCCCGCTGCACGCAGTGCCAAGCCGAAGTCCCCGACCCCGTGCGGGGCCGCCCCCTGCCCCGCCTGGAGACCTGTCCGAAGTGCGGGTGCGACCTCCACGCCTGCCGGCAGTGCCGCTCCTGGGAGCCCATCGGCCGCCGTTGCCGGAACCCCGAGGTGCCGGAGCCCCCGATGGACCCGGAGCGGGCCAACTACTGCGACTTCCTGGAGCTCTGCGGCCCCCTGCCCGCGCCGGGCGCCCCGAAGAAAAGCTTCGACGCCCTGTTCGGGGACGGCTAGCGATGTCGCCGAGGACCCGGGATGCCTATGACCGCAGCGCCCCGCCCATTGATGCCCCCCACGCCGTCCTGCCCCTGCCCG
>JAHFOU010000244.1 GCA_023261525.1 Planctomycetota bacterium
AGCACCTCGTCGGACCAGTCCCGGGCGGCCAGGTCGAAGAGCAGGGTCCCCGAGGCGTCGGCCTTGTCCATGGCGAAGCCCCCGGTCAGGCGGTAGCGGACAGAATCCTTGGGCAGGAGGAGGTGCCGTGCCTTGGCGTAGGTCCCGGGCTCGTGCCGTCTCACCCAGAGCACCTTGGGCGCCGTGAAGCCGGTCAGGGCGTCGTTTCCGGTGATGGGGATCAGGCGGGGCCCCAGGCGCCGGCGGATCTCCACGCACTCCTCGGCGGTGCGCTGGTCGTTCCAGAGGATGGCCGGGCGCAGGACCTCCCCGGAGGCGTCCAGGAGGACCAGGCCGTGCATCTGGCCCGTCAGCCCCACGGCGTCCACCGCGGCGCCGGCATCCTTACGGAGGGCCTCCCGGATGCTGGCCACGGCGGCCTGCCACCACGCGGCCGGATCCTGCTCGGACCAGAGGGGGCGGGGGGTGGAGAGCGTCAGGGGGGTGGAGGCGGAGGCGCGTACCGCGCCCGTTTCGTCGATCAGGAGGGCCTTGACCGCCGTCGTGGAGACGTCGATCCCGAGGAAACGGCCCACGTTCAGGCGCGGCCGGCGCGGGCCGAGCCCCGCACGCCCGCCAGGAGCTCGATGGTGAGCTGGTCCAGGCGCTCGTAGGCCAGGCCCCGCTGACGGAGGGCGGCCAGGTCGAAGGCGTGGGCGCGGAGGGCCTTGGCCTTCTTGGCTGAATAGGTCCCCAGGTAGGGGGTCATGGCGCCGTCGTCGGCGCAGGCGGCCTTCACCAGGGCCTGGATCTCCCGGTCCTGGTTGAACTGCCGGGCCTTTTCCTTGAAGAGGAGATAGGTCCGCATGCAACCCCGGGCGAACTCCTTGACACCTTCGGCATCCTCGGTGCGGTAGGCGTGGGCGTCGAAGTGCCGGCTCCCGGCGTAGCCGACGTCCTCGAGGAACTTCACCAGGAAGAAGGCGGCCTTGGGGTTCTGGGAGCCGAAGCGCAGGTCCTGGTCGAAGCGGGCGTAGTTCTGGTCGTTGAGGTCGATGTGGAAGAGCTTGCCGGCGTCCCAAGCCTGGGCCACGGCGTGCATGAAGTTCAGGCCGGCCATCTGCTCGTGGGCCACCTCGGGGTTGAGGCCCACCATCTCGGGGTGGTCCAGGGTGTGGAGGAAGGCCAGCATGGACCCGGTGGTCGGCAGGAAGAGGTCGGAGCGGGGCTCGTTGGGCTTGGCCTCCAGGGCGAACTTCAGGTCGTAGCCCCGGTCCTTCACGTAGGCGCAGAGGTAGTTCAGGGCCTCCCGGTACCGCTTCAGGGCCTCCAGGGGGTCCTTGGAGGCGTCGCTCTCCACGCCCTCCCGGCCGCCCCAGAAGACATAGGTCGTCGCCCCGGTCTCCACCCCCAGGTCGATGCCCCTCAGGCTCTTCTGGAGGGCGTAGGCCCTCACGGCCGGGTCGTTGGCGGTGAAGGCCCCGTCCTTGAAGGCCGGATCGGCGGCCAGGTTGGTGGTGGCCATGGGGTTGACGATGCCGGTGTCCTTCAGGGCGCGCTTGAAATCGCGGACGATGCGGTCCCGCTCGGACGGCGTGGCCTCGGCGGGGACCAGGTCGTTGTCGTGGTAGTTCACGCCGTACGCCCCGACCTCGGCCAGGAGGTGGACGATGTCGACGGGGGAGAGGACCTCGCGCACGGCGTGGCCCCAGGTGTCGCGTCCGGTATTGCCCACGGTCCAGAGGCCGAAGGTGAAGCGGTGCTCGTGCCTGGGCTGGTAGGGATCGGTCTGGGGCATGGGGGTCTCCTCGCCTCGGGTTGACGCCGTCCGGGGCCGCTGGATATCTTGCCTCGCACCTATGGACCTGGGAAACCTTTTTCTCGCGCGCGACGCCGAGTCCCGCTCGATCAGCGCCGAGAACCTGGACGGGGCCAAGGGGAAGGGGGGCATGGCCACGCCCGAGACCTCCCTGCATCCCGGGGCCGCCCAGGCCTCGCGGGCGCTCGGCCAGGGCTGGAAGGTCCAGCCCTGCCTGAGGGTGAGGGCGGGGGAGACCGTCACCCTCATGGACCATGCCGGCCCCGGGGTGATCCGCCATCTCTGGTGGACCCTGGACACCCCCTTCTACCGGGACGCCGTCCTGAGGATGTACTGGGACGGCCAGGCCGAGCCCTCGGTCGAGTGCCCGGTCGGGGACTTCATGGCCTGCTCCTGGAACGCGCGCCAGGACATCCTGGCCCTGCCGATCAACGTGAACCCCGACGGAGGCATGAACTGCTTCTTCCCCATGCCCTTCCGCAAGCACGTGCGGATCACGCTGACGAACGAGTCCCCGGTGGAGCTCCCTTCCTTCTACTACAGCATCGACTACACCCTGGAGGAGGTCCCGGCCGGGGCCCTCTTCTTCCACGCGCGCTGGCGCCGCAGCAACCCCCTTCCCCGGGGCACGGACTTCACCGTCCTCGACGGCGTGAAGGGCCGGGGGCACTACGTAGGCGCCTTCCTGTCCTGGCAGCAGCAGGACGCCGGCTGGTGGGGGGAGGGCGAGATCAAGTGCTTCCTCGACGGGGACGGCAGGTTCCCGACGATCTGCGGCACGGGCACGGAGGACTACTTCGGCGGGGCCTGGAACTTCGGCAAGCGGAACTTCTCGGCCCCCTTCTTCGGCTTCCAGCAGGTCTCCGGCCGGTCGGAGGAGGCGGGGGCGAGGATGACCCTGTACCGCTTCCATGCCCTGGATCCCATCCACTTCAAGACGGACCTGAGGATCACGATGCAGGCCCTGGGCTGGCGCAAGGAAGGCTATCTCCCGCTGGGGGACGACATCGCCTGCGTGGCCTACTGGTACCAGACCCTGCCCCACGTCCCTTTCCCGAAGCTTGCGGACCGCAAGGCGCGGGAGATCGCGTGAAGATCGCGCTGGAGGGCCGTGACCTCCTCGACGTCCAGACGCCCGGTGCCGGATTCCGGACCGACTGGGACGGGGCCGTGCTCACGCTCTCGGGAAGGTTCCCGGACTCCGGGGAGGGCCCCGGCGCCGTCCTGAGGCTCACGCATGCCCTGACGGAGCTCCGCCACCTCTGGATCCCCCACCTGGCCCCGAACCCGGGCGACGTGATCGGGGATCATGCCTTCCGCTCCCCGGCTGTCGTCCTGGCCGACGAGCGGACGGCCCTGGTCCTGATCCCCGACCTCGACGACGTGGCCGCGGGGTACCAGGCCGGCTGGCGGAGCTGGATGGACTACGAGCATCCCGCCCGGGCCATCTCCCTGGCCGCGGGAAGCTATGTCACCCGTCCCCACGTCTTCTACCAGTCCTCCCCGGTCGCCTATCGCGGGCAGGAGGTCCGCCTCCGTTTCCATGTCCTGGCCTCCTCGAGGCCGGAGGATCTCGCCAATCCGTACGGGATGGCCGCGCGCTGGATCTGGGGGCGCTGGGGCCGCAAGGACCCGGCCACCCCGCTGGAGCCCCTGGCGGGGCACATCCTCCGGTGGACCTTCTCGAAGGAGGGCTGGGGGGAGACGGTCTGGCAGGATTTCGTGATCGCCGGGCGGCCCTGCGGGGCCCCGGCCTTCCTCGTCGACGCCATCCAGCATCCGCGGGTGCCCCTGGAGCTGCGGCGCTGGCGGGAACAGCGCTCGGTGTGGAACCAGGCCTGGTTCTCCACCCAGCGCTCCGCGAACGGCTTCCTGCGCTGGGCCCGCCGGCAGGGGGATGCGGACCTGGAGCGGCGTGGGCGGCTCATGACGGCCGTGGCGCTCTCCGCGCCCCAGACGGACGGCCTCTTCCCCTCGGTCTACACCACGGCCGCGAGGGGCAAGCCGACCTCCAACCTCCTCTACCAGGACACCCCGGGCTGGGAGCAGGGGCGTTGGGTGAACTCGGACCGCAGGCCCGCCGAGGTCTCCGAGGATGCGATCCACATCCTGGACGCGGCCGTCACCGCCCGCCATCTCCTGGAATGGCACGGCCTCACGGGGGAGGCGGAGGCCCTGGAGTACGTGCTGCGCTTCGCGGACCGCCTGGTCCGCCTCCAAAGGCCTTCGGGCGCCTTCCCCGGATGGGTGGAGCCGGAC
>JAHFOU010000245.1 GCA_023261525.1 Planctomycetota bacterium
CCGGCTTCCGGCCTCGCGCCCCGGCCCGGGGAGGAGGTCGTGGACCTGCCCGGGGCCGTCCTCCTGCCCGGCCTGGTCAACGCCCACACCCATCTCGAACTGGGGGGGCTTGCCGGGGAGCTCGCCCCGGCGCCCTTCCTGGACTGGGTCCGGGAGCTGATGGCCGTCCGTCCGGAGCTGGACCTGGCCTCCGGCGCGGCGCACAGCGTCGGCCTTCTCCTGGCGGACGGCACGACGGCCGCGGGGGATTTCTCGACCACGGACGACGCCCTGGAGGCCCTGGGGGGCGCGAGGCTGAGAGGGACGGTGTTTCGGGAATTCACCGGATCGGATCCCTGGCCCGGGGTCGAGGCCTTCCTTTCCCGCCCCTGTCCTGAGGGCCTGCGCCGGGGCCTGGCGCCCCATGCCCCGTATTCGGTGCCCGAGGCCGGTCTGAGGGCCGCAGGCCGCCTCCACCGGGGCATTCCCCTGGCCGTCCATGCTTCCGAACTGGAGGAGGAGGTCAGTCTCCTGGCCCGGGGCGACGGGCCGATGGCGGAGTTCCTGGCCGGTCTGGGCGCCCCCAAACCCCCCGCCGGCCTCAGGCCGGTGCCCTACCTCGCCGCCTGCGGGATCCTGAGGCCGGGGACCCTGGCCGTGCACGCGAACTACCTGGACGAGGGCGACATCGCCTGCCTGGCCGCCTCGGGGGCCTCCGTGGCCTTCTGCCCGGGGAGCCATGCCTTCTTCGGGCACCGGAACCATCCCCTGCCCCGGCTTCTGGAGGCCGGTGTTCCCGTCGCCCTGGGCACGGACAGCCTGGCCTCCAACGATGCCCTCTCCATGCGCCGGGAGATGCGCCGGACCTCGGAAGCCTTCCCGGCGCTCGCTCCGGAGCGCATCCTCGAGATGGCCACCCTGGCCGGGGCCCGGGCCCTGGGCCTGGCCCATGAGGCCGGAAGCCTGGAGATCGGGAAGCGGGCCGACCTGGTCGCCCTCCGAGCGGGATCCCTCGGGGACGTCGTGCGCAGGGAGCCCCGGGTACTGGGCGTCTGGAGGGGGGGGAGGGCGTGAGCCCCCGCCGGCTCTGGCTGGTCCGTCAGGGGCTCCACCTGGCCGACTACGCCCCGGCCTTCCGGGCCCTGGGCCTGGAGGTCCGGGAGCTCTCCCGCGACGAGCTCTGGCCGGCCCTGGAGCGGGGGCCCGCGCCGGACCTGGTCCTGGACTCCGACCTGGCGCGGACGGATTTCCGGCAGCTGACGGCCCGGGGCATCCCCGTGGCGGCCGTCATGCTGGACCACTGGTATTTCTCGACCCGCCACAAGGTGACGGAGGCCCATGTCCGGGCCTGCCTGGCGTTGGGGATAGCGCCCACCCGACCGACCTTCCTGGACGCGAACTTCCGCCCCCGGACCCGAACGCAGGGCCCGGAGGACAGGCTGTACGTCTTCCCCTGCGCCCCGGAGCAGGCCCCGGTCTTCGCGGGATTCGAGGGGGTCCGGGCGGCCGAGCCCCTGCTCTTCGGCGTGGATCCCGAGCGCTTCCGGCCCATGGAACTCGCCCCCGAGGAGCGTGCCCGTTACGCCTGCCCGGTGGGTTTCGTGGGCACCTCCCTGATCAACAACCCCGCGGACGGGTACCGCCTGATCCGGGATGCCCTCGACGCCAGGCCCTCGGCGGCCGGGGCCCGCCTGGCGGTACTCCTGGAGGAGATGGTCAGGCTCCAGACGAGGGACCTCTTCCGCTGGCGCATCCCCCAGCTGATGGCCGAGCTGGAGCAGCGCCACCATGCCGTCTTCCTCACGGACGGGGGCCTCACCCCGGAGAAGGAGACCTGGTCCATCCTCCTGGGCGTGCACATCGCCGCCGTCCAGCGGGTGGCCGTAGCCCGGCGCCTGGGGCCCCTGGGCATGGCCGTCTGGGGCTCTGCGGAGTGGGCCCATCTGCCGGGGGTGGACTACCGCGGCGAGGCGGCCTGGGCGACGGAGCTGGCCAAGGTCATCGGCGCGACGGAGGTGAACGTCAACATCTCCAAGCCCATGTTCCCCACCGGCCTGGCCCCGCGCATCCTGGAGGTCCTGGCCTGCGGGGGCTTCCTGCTCTCGAACCGCCTGCCGGCCGTCGAGGCCCTCTTCGAGGACGGCAAGGACCTGGTCTACTACGACGGCCTCCAGGACCTGGAGGACAAGGCCCGTCACTACCTGGCCCGCCCGGAGGAGAGGCGCAGGATCGCCGACTCGGGCCGCCGCAAGGTCCTCGCGGCCCATACCTGGACCCACCGCGCCCGGCGCATCCTGGAGGTCCTGGAAGCCTGCGGGGCCCTGCCGGTATGATCCCGCCCGCCACCATGGGACCCGCCATCTTCGTCGTCGGCACCGATACCGGGGTGGGCAAAACCGTCGTCGCCGCGGCCCTGGCCCGCGCCGCCGGGGCGGGGGTCATGAAGCCCCTTTCCTGCGGCCTGGAGCCCGGGGAGACGGTCTCCGCCGATACCCGCTTCCTGATCTCGGCCTCCGGTTCCAAGGATTCCCCCGTCGAGGTCTCTCCCGCGACCTTCCAGGCCTTCCGGGCTCCCCTGCCCGCGGCCCGTCTGGAAGCGAGGGAGATCGATCTGGAGGTCCTCCGCGCCGGGATGGAGCTCCTGAGGAAACGCCACCGGGCCCTGGTCATCGAGGGGGTCGGGGGGGTGAGGGTGCCCGTGGCGCCCGGGGTCGAGCTGAGGGACCTGATCCAGGCTTGGGGCCTGCAGGTCCTGATCGTGGCCCGCTCGGGCCTGGGGACCCTCAACCACACGGCCCTGACGGCCGAGGCCCTGGCGTCCCGGGGCATTCCCATCCTGGGATTCCTCCTGAACGACGGCGCCTCCCCCTGCGAGGACGCCTTCGCCGCGGAGAATGCGGCCCTGATCCGGGAGATGACGGGCCTGACCGACCTGGGCCGCCTCAAGCCCGATCCCGAGGTCATCCGCGGCCGCCTCTCCCCGGCGTCCGTCTCGGCCCTGGCTCCCGCCGCCAGGCGCTGGCTGGCCAGACAGGCGGAGGCCTAGATGCCCAGGGGCGTGGCCGAGATCACCCGGGACGTCCTGGCCCTTGAGGAGCGCCTGACCGCGCTCGGGAGGTCGCTTTGACCTCCCTGCCAAGCGCGAGGAGCTGAAGCGCCTGGAGGCCCGCATGGCCTCCCCCGGCTTCTGGGACGACAAGGGCGCCTCTCCCAAGGTCCTGGCCTCGGTGAGGACCCTGGGCGCCATCCTCAAGCCCCACGACGAGCTGGAGAAGGCCCTGCGCGAGGCCCGGGAGCTGGCCGAGATGGCCGCCGCCGAGGGCGACGCGACGGCCCTGAAGCAGGTGGAGGACGAGATCCCCTCCCTCTCCGCCCGCTTCTCCACCTTCGAGCTCCAGACCCTGCTCTCGGACCCGGACGACGTGCGGGCCTGCTTCATGGACGTCCACGCCGGGGCCGGCGGCACCGAGGCCTGCGACTGGGCGCAGATGCTGCTCCGCATGTACCTGCGCTGGTCCGAGCGCCAGGGCTACAAGGTCCAGATCGTGGACCTGCTGGAGGGGGACGGGGCCGGCTACCGCTCCTGCACCCTCAAGATCGAGGGGGAGTGGGCCTACGGGCGCCTCAAGTCCGAGCGGGGGGTCCACCGCCTGGTCCGCATCTCGCCGTTCGATGCCAACCAGCGCCGCCACACCACCTTCGCCTCGGTGGACATCCTGCCCATGATGCCCGAGGATCCCGACATCGTGATCAACCCCAAGGACCTCCGCGTGGACACCTACCGCTCCGGCGGGGCCGGCGGCCAGCACGTGAACAAGACGGACTCGGCCGTCCGCATCACCCACCTGCCCACGGGCATCGTGGTGGCCTGCCAGAACGAGCGCTCCCAGCACGCCAACCGCGCGACCGCCATGGAGATCCTCTACGGCCGCCTGAAGCAGCGGGAGGCCGACAAGAAGCGCAATGAGCTCCAGCGCCTCTACGGCGAGAAGGGCGAGATCGCCTGGGGCCACCAGATCCGCTCCTACGTGATGCA
>JAHFOU010000246.1 GCA_023261525.1 Planctomycetota bacterium
ACCTGGCGCCGGGGCTCACCGACAAGAACACGACCCCCGAGGACATCGCCGCGACAGGGAAGCCCCATGTCCTGCGCGTGCTTCGGGCCGGAGCCTGATCCCGGTGTACCCGCGCACGGAGCTGCTGCGCCGCATGGCCCGTCTCGAGCCGGATCCTCAGGACCTTCAGGGGCTCCGGGAGCTCCTGCAGGGGCCCGTGGACTGGGAGGATCTCCTGAGGAGCGCAGACGGCCATGCCCTCGTGCCCCTGGCCAGCCGTCACCTGCAGGCGGCAGGGGTCTCCCCGGAGGTGCTGGCTCCCTGGAAGGCCCGGGCCCAGGACGTGGCCCGGCAGAACCTCTTCCTGGCGAAGACCCTGGTGGAGATCCTGGGGGTCCTCGAAGGGAAGGGCATTCACGCCCTGCCGTACAAGGGGCCGCTCCTGGCCCTCTGCGCCTACGGGGACCTGGGGGCGAGGCGCTTCGTGGACCTGGACCTCCTGGTCCGCCAGGAGGAGGTCGGGGAGGCCGTCTCCGTCCTGACTTCCCTGGGATACGCGCTGACGCGGCGCATGAACCGCGCCCAGGAGGACGCCACCCTGAAGCATAAGGGGGAGCGTACCCTGTTCTCCCGGAATTCCAGGGTCTTCGTGGACCTCCATTGGCGCTTCCTGCCGAGCGCCTTCTCCTCCAGGCTGTCCCTGGACGAGGTGAGGCGCCGGGCGGGGAGCCTGCCGCTCTGCGGCCGCGCCGTGCCGACCCTGTCGCTGGAGGACCTGCTCCTGGTGCTTTGCATGCACGGGAGCAAGCACTACTGGCTGCGTTGGGGGTGGCTCTGCGATGTGGCCGAGCTGGTGAGGCGCCATCCGGAGATCCGATGGGAGGCGCTCCTGGACCTCGCCCGGTCGGCGGGCGCCGAGCGCATGCTGCTGCTGGGGCTGGCCCTGGCCCGGGACCTCCTCGCGGCGCCGCTGGAGGAGCCCGTGGCGGCGAGGATCGGGGCCGACCCCGCCCTGCCCTGGCTCGTGGGGCGGGTCCGGCATTGGCTGGCCACGCTCCCGGCGGAAGGGGACCCCGGTCTCTGGGAGGGCCACCGCTTCCATCGCGCCATGCTGGACCGGGCCGTGGACCGGGGGCGCTACAGCCTGGAGATGGCGTTGCGTCCCACCGTCACCGATTGGGATGCCATCCCCCTGCCGTCCTCCTGCTATCTGGGCTACTACGCCTTGAGACCCTTGAGGCTGGGATTCAAGTACGGGTTGGGAGGGGCGGCTCGCTGAACTGGAGCGCGTGGAGGCGCCGGTAGAGCCCGTTCGTGGCCAGGAGGCCGGCATGGGTGTCTTCCGCCACGATCCTGCCCTCGTCCATGAGCACGATGCGGTCGGCCTGCAGGATCGTGGAGAGCCGGTGGGCGATGACCAGGGTCGTGCGGCCGGCCATCAGGCGCTCCAGGGCCTCCTGGATGCGCCGCTCGGAGATGGAGTCCAGCTCGCTGGTCGCCTCGTCCAGCAGGAGGATGGGCGCGTCCTTCAGGATCGCCCGGGCGATGGTGATGCGCCGGCGCTCCCCGCCGGAGAGGTTGAGCCCCCGGTCGCCGGCCAGGGTGTCGTAACCTTGGGGCAGGGCAAGGATCTCCTCGTGGATGTGGGCGGCCCGCGCCGCGTCCTCGACCGCGGAAGCCGTGGCCTCCGGCCTGCCGTAGGCGATGTTCTCCCGGATCGTCGTGTGGAACAGGAAGGGGTCCTGTCCGACCACGGCCATCTGCCCCAGCAGGGAGTCCCGGGTGGCCGTCCGGAGGTCCACCCCGTCGAACAGGATCCGGCCCCCTTGGGGATCCTGGAAACGCGGCAGAAGGGAGAGGAGGGTGGACTTCCCGGCTCCGCTGGGGCCGACCAGCGCCACGCGATGGCCCTTGGCGATGCGGAGGGAGACCCCCTTGAGGACCGCCGGCCCGCCATAGCCGAAGCGGACGTTCTCGTAGACGATCTCCCGGGTGAGCGGGGAGAGCGTCACGGCGCCGGGGGCATCGGTCAGGGCGGGCACGGCGTCCAGGAGCTCCAGGACGCGCTGGGCGCCCGGGAGGGTCCTCTGGAAGTTCTGATAGCCCCGGATCAGGGCGCGCATGGGGGAGAGGACGCGCTGGAGGCCGATCATGAGGCAGATGCCCAGGTCCCTGGGTTGGAAGGCGGGAAGCCATCCCATCCGCACGAGCCAGAGCAGTCCCAGCCCTCCGCCGACGGCGAAGAGCCCGGAGCTGGTCAGTTCCATGAGGCCCTCGGCCGCCGCCTGGTCCCGGACGACCTGCATCATCCTGTCCAGGAATCCCCGGTTCGCCTCGTCGAAGGCCGCCCGCTCCCGGGCCTCCGCCCGGAAGGCCTTCACAACCCGGATGCCCCCGAACGCCTGGTGGATCCTCCCGTGGAGCTCGCCGAGCAGGCGGGCCGCCTGGGTTCCGGACGTCGAGGTCCTCCGCGCGATGAGCAGGAGGGGCCAGGCCAGCAGGGGAAGGGCCAGGACCCCGAGAAGGGCGATCCGGCCGTAGCCGAGGGCGACCAGGGCCGTCAGACCCAGCAGGATGTCGATGGGCTTCTGCAGGAGATCGTTGAGCAGGAAGCTGAGGGCAAGATGGGTCTCCTGCACGTTCCCGGTCATGCGGGAGAGGAGGTCCCCGGCCCTTCGGGCCTGGAGGAAACCAAGGTCCAGCTCGATGCAGTGGGAGAAGAGGCGCTGCCGAAGGTTGCTGGTGACCCGCCAGGCGACGGATCCCGCCCACAGGCTCTTGAGGACGGCGGTCAGCACCAGGAGGGAGGTGACGACGCCCCCCCAGAGGAGCACGCTCCCGGCGGAGGCGTCCATGGGGAAGGGGAGGTCGTGCCGGAGGGCGCCGTCCCCGAAGAGGACGTTGGCCAGGAGCCACATCAGGAAGGAGGAGAGCAGGGAGTAGAGGGAGGAGGCCAGGATGACCCCGAGCATGAGCGGAAGGTGAGGGAGGCCCAGGGCCAGCAGGCGCCTGACGAGCGGTCCCCTGCGCAGGTCAGGCATCCGGCGTGGCTCGGGGCAGGGGACGCTGGGAGGCGTCTCGCTCCACGAAGGCGGCGATCTCCGGCAGGAGATCAGGGGACGAGGGGCTGATCAGCCGGAGCACGGGGACCCGGTTGAGGAAGGCGGTCACCCGTTCGATGTCCTGCATCGCCAGGACAGGGGGCCGGGCCACCAGCCCCATGGAGTTTCTCAGCAGTGCGTAGAACGCGATCCGGGGCTCCACGGGTTCCACCCGGAGGGCTTCTCCCCTGCCGAGGAGGTACAGGCACCGGATGGGGAAGGCGGGAAGAAGGGCTCCGGAGGGCGGGATCGGCCGTTTGGTGGCTTCGGGGAAGGGGAAGGGGAAGCTGCCGGGATCCTTGCCGAGGACCTGCAGGGTGTTGTCGAAGAGGCGGATCGGACAGGCGGCGGGAAGGAGTTCGGGAGGACCGGAAGCGGGGAAACGGACGGCGGAGAGGTCGTCGCTGAGCACGGCGTGGCCGCGCGCCTGAAGCGCCGCCACCGTGCTGGACTTCCCGGCGCGGGAGGCGCCCAGGAAGAGGCAGGCGCCGCCCTGGATGGCGATCCCGCTGGCGTGGAGCGGAAGACAGCCGCGCTGGCGGAGCAGGGCGAGCATCATGCCGCTCGTAAGACTGAGGCCGATGACGGTCTCGGTGGCCTGCGGGGTCGGGTCCAGGACGATGTCCCGTCCGTCCCGGATCCTCACCCGGCCGATGCCGAAGTTGATCCAGGCCTCCTGGGCATGGGTCCACACGCAGATCCGGCCGGGAGGCGGGATCGGATGGGAAGGCAGGCGTCCGAAGCGGAAGGTCACATCCGGCGTCCCGGCGTGGGGAGGGTATCCCGGCAGGGGGATTTCCGAGTCCAGGACCAGGCCATGGATCCGGTACGAGAAGCGGGGGGCCGAACGCGGAAGCGGGGACATCGCGGAGGCGTGGCTCAGGAGGGGGATGACAGACATCCGACGGGAACGCAGGTGGAGCAGGCGTCCGC
>JAHFOU010000247.1 GCA_023261525.1 Planctomycetota bacterium
GCATCGTGCCCGGCGGCGGCGTGGCCTACCTGAGGGCCTCGACCGCGATCGACAAGCTGAAGCTGGAAGGCGACGAGAAGACCGGCGCGAACATCCTGCGCCGCGCCCTCGAGGAGCCGATCCGCCAGATCGCCCAGAACGCCGGATGGGACGGCTCCGTGGTCGCGGAGCGCCTGAAGGAGGAGGGCGGGAACTTCGGGTTCGACGCCGACAAGGAGGAGTTCGTGGACATGCTCAAGGCGGGCATCCTCGATCCGACCAAGGTCGCCCGCAGCGCGATCCAGAACGCGGCGAGCGTCTCCAGCCTGCTCCTGATGACCGACTGCCTGATCTACGATGCCCCGGAGAGGAAGGGCGGCGCCCACGGCGGCGGCCCCGGCGGGGGGATGGGCGGCATGGGCGGTGGGGAGGATTTCGGGGGCGGCGACTTCTAGACCGTCCTGTTTGACTTGATCCGGCCGCGGCGCTAGGGTACTCCCATGCGCCGCGGCCTTTTTGTTTCCTGCCTGCTCGCGGCATTCTCCCTGTTTGCGGAAGAGGCTCCGGCGCCTGCTCCCGCGGCCCCTGCGCCGCCGGCCCCTCCCGCCGCGCGCCTGGTGCCCTCCGGGCAGTTCTCCGTGAGGGACGGCAAGACCGCGTTGTCCGTGGCCCTGGACACGGACCTCCCGGTCCAGTCCGTGGTCCAGATCTACCTGTGGCGCCACCAGGCGTCCACGACGGGCGTCCCCTCGATGAAGCTCGTGGAGTCCAAGCGCTTCCTGCTGGACGCCAAGCGCCCGGCCCCCCTCGAGATCCTCCTGTCCTCCGAGCTCCCGCCGGGCCGCTACCAGGCGGAGGTGAGCTTCGACAGCCAGTCCCAGTACCCCGCCGTGAAGGCGAAGTTCCAGGGCGCCGGGGTCCTCAAGGCCCCCCTCGAACTGTCCGTGGGCTCCGGGGAGGAGATCGCCCTGGAGGCCGAGTGGGGGGAGAGCCGCGTGGAAGGCGCCCTGCGCCGCCTGGACGAGATCCGCGGGACGCTGGCCAAGGGCGGCGCCTCGACGGAGGTCTCCTGCCGGCGCCTGGGCTGGCTCTCCGAGCGGCTCGGGAAGGTGGGGGCCTCGAATCCCGTCCAGCAGATCTGGTTCCCCGCCTCCGAAGCCGCGATCAAGCAGGTCTGCGACGGCCTGCTGGCCGGCGCGGGCGCCGCGGAGAGCCTTCCCGGGGCCCTGGAGGAGGCCGCCCGGGTCCGTCCCGACCTGGACCGCCTCTATGCCCAGGAGCTGACCCAGAAGACGATGCAGGATCTCCAGCACTGGCTGGTCTTCGTGCACCAGGAGTACTGGCTGAACAAGACCTATGGCCGGCTGACCCCGGAGCAGTGGAAGGCCTTCCGGGACGAGAAGCTCGCCCGCCTGGACGAGATGCTCGCCCACTACACCGCCTACGCGGACCCCAAGGACCCCTGCCGCTCGGCCATCGCCGCCCAGTGCCCCTCCCTGGTGCCGGATTGCGTCGATACCCTGCGCAAACTGCAGGGGTCCTATGACAGGGATCTGGAGAAGCAGCTCTCCAAGCCGGGGATCACCAGCCAGCAGCTGACCCACACGGCCCAGATCCTCTTCCAGAAGGCGGGCCTGGGCGACCCCCGCCACTGAGGCGGGTCTACTTCTCCCGTCCGAGAAGACGTCCCAGCCAACTCCGCCGGGCGCGGATGGCCCGCCCCTCCTCCCAGTGGAGCAGGTCCTGCTCGAAGGCGCCCATGCCGGCGTAGCGATCCTGGGGGCGGCGGGCCATGGCCTTGAGGACCACCGCCTCGAGGGCCTCCGGGATGCCGGGGTTGAGCGCCCGGGGCGGGCGGAAGTCCCAGGCCGCGGCGGCCTCCAGCACCTGGTAGCGGTTCTCCCCCTTGAAGGGCTGGCTCCGCGTCAGGCATTCGTAGAGGGCCGCGCCCAGGGAGAAGACGTCCGTGCGGGCATCCAGGTCCCTGCCGCCGGCCTGCTCGGGGCTCATGTAGGCGGGGGTCCCGACGATGATCCCGGGCTCCCCGGCCTCCCCGAGGCGCTGGGCCACCCCGAAGTCCGAGACCACCAGGTGGTCCATGCGGTCCACCAGGAGGTTGTCGGGCTTGAGGTCCTTGTGGAGGATCCCGCGCTCGTGCGCGTGGGCCAGGCCCCGGCAGGCCTGGGTGAAGAGGTCCACCAGGGTCCCCAGCTCCAGGGCTCGTCCCTCCTCCACATGCTGGGAGAGGGGCTGGCCTTCCACCCATCCCATCACCAGGAAAGGGACGGTGCCCTCCCAGCCGGCGTCATGGACCTTGATGAGGTTGGGATGGTCGAGCATGAGCCCGAAGTCCCGCTGGCGCTGGAAGCGCTCCAGCTCCTCCAGGTCGAAGGCGAAGGCCTCCGAGAGGACCTTGATGGCCACGGGCCTGCCGTCCCGCTCCCCGCGGAAGATCACGGCCCGGCCGCCCCGGGCGTGGAGGCCCAGCACGGGGTAGCGGCCGATGCGCCCGGGCGGCTTCTCCCAGAACTTGCGCTCGGCGTCGACGAGCTGCTTGAGGTAGTCCTTGCGCTTGAGGGGGTCCACGACCAGGCGGGCCTGCTCGGGCGTCAGGAGGCCGGAATCCGTGAGGATGCGGGTGAGGCCGAGGTTGCCCTTCTGACGGCGGTGTTCCGCCACGGCGTCCTGCCATTGCTGGAGGTTCAGCCAGCCGCATTTGAGCAGGACCAGCTTGAGGACCAGTTCGTCGGCGCCGGGGGGCATAGGGGTCTCTAGCGCCGGGAGACGGTGGCGACGGCCTGGGCCGCCACGGCCCGTCCCTTCCCGATGTCCCCCAGGCCTTCCATCGTCTTGGCCTTCACGTTGACGGCCGAGGGCCTGAGCCCCAGGGCCTTGGCCAACGCGGCGGCCACCCGGCGCTTGTGGGGGCCGAGCTTCGGGCGCTCGCAGAGGAGGACGGCGTCCACCTGCAGGGGCTTCCAGCCGGCCCTGGCCAGGAGGGCGCGGGTCCGCTGGAGGAACTCGGGCCCCGGGGTCCCGCGCCAGCGGGGGTCGGAGTCCGGGAAGTGCTCCCCGATGTCGCCCAGGCCGGCGGCCCCCAGCAGTGCGTCCACCACGGCGTGGGAGAGGGGGTCGGCGTCGGAGTGCCCGTCGGGCCCGGACGGATGGGGGATGCGCAGGCCCGCCAGCAGGAAGGGCCGCCCCCGCTTCATGCGGTGGAGGTCGAAGCCGATCCCGGTCCGGGTTCTGGCCACCGTTACCGTGCGGCGGAGGCCTGCAGGCGGTCCTCCTCCAGGGCGGCGAACATCTCCGGCGTGACGTCCCCGGTCAGGTATTCCCCGGTGAAGCAGGCCGTGCAGGCGCGCGTCAGTTTCGGATTCCCCTCGAGGGCTGCCCCCACGAGGTCCTCCACGTTCTGGTAGATGAGGACGTCGGCGCCGACAGCCTTGGCCACGGCCTCCACGGCCTGTTCCCTGGCGATCAGCTCGCCCCGGGTGGAGATGTCGATGCCGTAGACGCAGGGGAACTTGATGGGCGGGGCGCAGAGGGCCAGGTAGACCTTCTTCGCCCCGGCCTGGCGGCACATCTGCACGATGGAGCGGGAGGTGGTCCCGCGCACCAGGGAGTCGTCCACCAGGAGGACGTCCTTGCCCTCGAACTCCTCGGGGATGGTGTTCAGCTTGCGGCGCACGGCCTCGCCCCGGGCGGCCTGGCCCGGCATGATGAAGGTCCTGCCCACGTAGCGGTTCTTCACGAAGCCTTCCCGATAGGGGAGGTTGAGCGCCTCGGCCATGGCCAGGGCGGCGGAGCAGGCCGACTCGGGCACCGGGATGACCACGTCGGCGGTGAGCTTGGTCTTGCGCCAGGTCTCGGCCAGGGCCACGCCGAGCCGGCGGCGGGTCTGGTGGACGCTGACCCCGTCGAGGACGGCGTCGGGCCGGGCGAAGTAGATCTGCTCGAACATGCAGGGGGTCGACGGCTGGGCCTTGGCCGAGACGCGGCGCTGGACCTTGC
>JAHFOU010000248.1:0-2510 GCA_023261525.1 Planctomycetota bacterium
GGATTCGCCGCGGCCCAGGAGCGCCGCCTCAGGGCGAGCCGCTAGCCTTCCGGCGACGCTTCTCGAGCCCGGCCTGGAGGGCCCGGCCCTCCTCGGGGCTCACGCGGGTGCCCTTGAGGTTGTTGCTCCAGAGCATGTCCGAGATGGCCCCCTTGGCGTCCAGGAACAGGGTCAGGAAGGGCTTGTCCGAGCCCTGGAGGAAGAAGGCCAGGCGCCGGGGGTCCTTGCCCTCGTCCCGGACCGCCATGGGCTTGAGGACCAGGCTCGGGTACTCGATGTCGTTGTGGAGGATCTCCCGGCCCGGCGCGCCGGAGCGGGTCCAGAGCGGCAGGAAGGGGAGAAGGGCCTCCTGGGGGAAGTCCTCGGAGCCCCAGGGCAGGCGGGTCTTCCGGCCGGGGGGGGTGGCCGTCACGATCCAGCCCTCGTCCTCCATCCTGCCCTCGAAGAGCATGACGGGCTCTCCGGGCGTGGCGTGCTCCGCCTTCAGGCGGACGGGCTTGAACTGGGCGTCCAGGAGGTAGCTCACGCGGAAGAAGGAGGGCTCCTCCTCGGCTTCCTGGCCCTCCTCGTTGCCGGTGGCCATCTCGAAGGAGGCCTCCAGGCCCTCGCCCTCGCGGCGCAGGGACAGGCGCTGGTAGCCGACGGGGACGTTCTCGTTCTCGGTCCGGAACCAGGTCTCCCTCAGGGCCAGGTCCTGGGCCCCCTCCCGGACGGCCTGGCGCCAGGCGGCGGCCAGGCGGATGCGCGGCGAGGCGAGGATGCGTTCCAGGCGCGACTGGATCTCGAGGTCCGTGGTCTTGGCCACGGCTTCCTGAAGGGCCGCGTAGCGGTCGGGCGCCAGCTCGGTCAGGCGCCGTTCGGCCTCCTCGCGCTTGGCGTAGGAGGAATCCCCGAGCTGGGCGATCAGGAGGTCCAGGGGATCCGCGGGGTTGACGGGGGGTGGCGCCGGCGCAGTCGCCGGCGCCGGCGCGACGGGGGCCCCGGCGTCTCCACACCCGGCCAGGCCGGGAAGGAGGGCGAGGGCGGCTAGTACTGGGGGACGGAGGAATCGACCTCGGCGGACCATGCGGCGATGCCTCCCTCGACGTTGACGACCTTGGGATAGCCCTGTTCGAGGAGATAGCCGGCCACCCCGGCGGAGCGCATGCCATGGTGGCACATGCAGAGGATCTCCCGGTCCCGGGGGATCTCGGCCAGGCGGTTGGGGATCTGGTTCATGGGGATGCAGGTGGCGCCCTTCACCGAGGCGGTCTGGATCTCAAAGGGCTCCCGGACGTCCAACAGGAGGCTGCCGGCATCCAGGCGTTTCTTGGCCTCGATCGCGGAGATTTCCTCGAGGGGAGGGGGCTCGGGCTTCGGCGCCGCGGCCGGGACCGGGGCGGGAGCGGGCTTCTGGGACTTCTTGCCGAATCCGAACATGAGCCCAGTGTAGCGCCCTTGGCATCCCCCGTCCACTCTGCCATAATGGCTCCGTGACCTACCTGGAGCGCGTGAACTCCCCCAAGGATCTCAAAGCCCTCCCCGCGGAGGCCCTGCCGGCCCTGGCGGCCGAGCTGAGGGCCTGGATGCTGGAGACCGTCTACAAGAACGGGGGCCACCTGGGCTCCAACCTGGGCGTCGTGGAGCTCACCATCGCCCTGCACAAGGTCTTCGACCCCTACGAGGACGCCCTGATCTGGGACGTCAGCCACCAGATCTATCCCCACAAGATCCTGACCGGGCGCCGGGAGCGCTTCCCGACCCTCAGACAACTTAAAGGCCTCTCGGGCTTCGCCTCCCCCTCCGAGGACCCCTCCGACCGCTTCTTCGCCGCCCACGCCGGCACGTCCATCTCCACGGCCCTGGGCATCGCCATGGCCGACCGCCTGGCGGGCCGCAAGCGCCGGGTCGTGGCCATCTGCGGGGACGCGGCCCTGGGCTCCGGCATGGCCCTGGAGGCCCTGAACCACGCCGGTCAGCTCAAGGAGGACCTCCTGGTCAGCCTGAACGACAACAAGATGTCCATTGCCAAGACGGTGGGGGCCCTGTCCGAGTACCTGAACAAGGTCCGCACCTCGCCCCGTTACCAGGAGATGCGCGACGAGGCCGAGCGCCTCCTCGACCGGGTGCCCGTGGTCGGGCACCGCATGAAGGAGACGGCCGATCACCTGCGCCAGATCCTGCGCCACGCCTGGCCCGGCGGCCGCCTGTTCGAGGACCTGGGCTTCCACTACTACGGCCCGGTCGATGGGCACGATATCCCCGCCATGGTCGAGGTCCTCGAGCGTCTCAAGGGCGTCAAGGGCCCCGTCTTCCTGCACCTGCTCACCCAGAAGGGCCAGGGCCTGGACCCGGCCAAGGTGGGGGACATCTCGTTTGCCCATGCCGCGAATCCTGCCAAGCCGGTAGCCCCCAAGGAGCCTGACAAGGGGGCCTGTGCCATTGAGGCGAAGGGGCCTCCCGCCGACCGGCCCGCCTACTCCAAGGTCTTCGGCAAGGCCCTGGTCTCGGTGGCCAAGACCCGCCCCGAG
>JAHFOU010000248.1:2520-3980 GCA_023261525.1 Planctomycetota bacterium
TACCCGGACCGTTTCGTGGACGTCGGGATCTGCGAGCAGCATGCGGTGGGGCTCGCCTGCGGCCTGGCCCACGCGGGGCGCCGTCCCGTGGCGGCCATCTTCTCGAGCTTCCTCCAGCGGGCCTATGACCAGCTCTTCCACGAGATCTCCCTGCAGAACGCCCGGGTGGTCTTCGGGATCGACCGGGCCGGGGTGGTCGGCTCCGACGGGCCCACCCACCACGGCACCAACGACATCGTCTACCTGAGGGTGATGCCCAACTTCGTCCTGATGGCGCCCAAGGACGAGGCAGAGGTGGAGAGGATGCTGGCCTTCGCCCTGGACAAGGTCCAGGGGCCGGCCGCCATCCGCTATCCCCGCGGCGCGGCCCCGGACTTCTCCGACCTGGGGCATGCGCCGATCGAGCTGGGGAAGTCCGAGCGCCTGCTGGAGGGCGAGGACGGCGTGATCCTGGCCTACGGGTCCCAGGTGGAGGAGGCCGTGAAGGCCGCCCGCATCGCCCGGGAGCACCACGTGAACCTCGAGGTGGTCAACGCCCGCTTCGTGAAGCCCCTGGATGTGGAGATGGTGCGCCAGGCCCTGAGGCGCCATCCCTTCGTGGTCACGGTGGAGGACGGAGCCCTGAACGGCGGCTTCGGCTCCGCGGTCCTGGAGGCCGCCAGCGAGGTCGGAGGGCCGCTCACCAAGATCGTCCGGCTGGGCCTGCCGGACCGCTTCGTGGCGGGCATCGACGCCGCCGCCATCCTGCGCGTGGCGGCCGAGCGCCTGAACCGGCCCGAGCTCAAGGCCGCCGCCCTCGACCACTCCCTGAGCAAGGTCTAGGAAGCTCCGCCATGCCCGATCCCGACGCCCGCGCCCTGAAAGGGCCTGCCACAATGGCCGAGAAGTCCGAGGAGACCCCGTCCATCCTGCTGGTGGACGACGAGGGGAAGGACGCGGAGGAGATGGCGGACCTCCTGACCCGTTCCGGCTACGACTGCACCATCGCCAAGTCGGGCCGGGCCGGGCTGGACCTGCTGAAGGCCAGGCGCTTCGACCTGGTGCTGACGGACGGCCGTCTCCAGGACCTGGACGGGCTGGAGATCCTGCGCCAGGTCCAGGCCACCGCCCCGGACACCGAGGTGGTCTTCGTCACCGGGGAGGGGAGCATCCCCTCGGCCGTGAAGGCCATGCAGGAGGGGGCCGAGACCTACCTGGTCAAGCCGGTGAACCCGGCCGAGCTGAGGGCCATCGTGGCCAAGGCCCTGGGCCGCCAGGCCCTGGTGCGGGACAACCGGGACATGCACCGGGTCCTGGACGAGCGCTTCGGCCTGGAGGGCATCGTGGCGGGCTCCCCGGCCATGCGCCAGGTCCTGGAGACGGTGCGGCAGATCGCCCCGACCACGGCCACGGTGCTCGTCACGGGGGAGAGCGGCACGGGCAAGGAGCTGATCGCCCGGGCCATCCACAACAACAGCGCC
>JAHFOU010000249.1 GCA_023261525.1 Planctomycetota bacterium
CGGTCACCCCACAGTCCAGGGGCGTCTCCAGCAGGGCTGGATCGCAGTACTCGGGCCAGGGCATGGGCACCGTGTGCTCGCCTCCGGTATGGGCGACCAACGGAAGTTTCAGGCGGACCAGGGCCTCGTAGAAAGGCCGGTGCCGCTTCTCGGAGGGGTTCATGCCCTGGTTCGGGGGGAGCCACTTGACCAGGACGGCCCCCGCGGCGGCACAGCGCTCCAGCTCCTGAAGGGCGTCCGGGCGGTCCAGATGGATGGAGACCCCGGCCAGGATCTTAGGATGCTCCTTCGCCAGGCGGAGGACGTAGGCGTTCGGGGTATGCATCTGGGTCAGGTCCTCGCGGAGACGCCCGTCCGGCCCATAGACCCGGTCATGCCCGTACAGGACCACATGGTCCACCGAGGGCGCCGCGTCCAGGTCGGCGAAGAGCCTCCGGCGGATGGGCCCGTCCAGGTCCCCGACCGGGCCGAACACGCCCAGGCCCAGCTTCCAGCGCATGTACCGGAAGGCCAGAGAGGAGAGCAGGCGGCGGCTGAGGAAGCACCCCGTGCCCTCGTTGCCCGAGCCGCAGATGTGGGTGTGGCCATCGATCAGCGGAGTCATGGCTTCTCCCCGAGGAATACGGCGCCCTCCCGCCAGGTCTCGCGCACGCGGACCTGAGCGGCCTCCATTCTCGCGATCGTGGCCGGGCTGGGGAAGCCCTCGCGGGCGCTCACCCAGGCCTCCCGGGGCTTCACGGCCCCCAGCAGGGCGTCCAAGGGGCCCAGGGCGCCTCCATGATGGGGGACGAGAAGGATGTCGGCAGCCGCCGGACGCCCCGAGGCCAGCATCAGAGCCGTACCCTCCCCCTCCAGGTCCCCAGTCAGCAGGAGGCTCCCCAGGCCCGGCAAGGACACCCTCAGGCAGAGGGAGGCGTCGTTCGGATCCCCCTGAAGATCTTCGGGCGGATGCAGGACCTCCGCCACCGCCCCCCCGCCCAGGTCAAGGCGGTCCCCCGAGGCCAGGGCCTCGGCCCCGGCACCCAGCAGGGGAAGGGCATGACGAGGCGCCACGATGCGCCCAACGGAGAAACGCCGGGCCAGGGCCGGCAGGCCGTTGAAATGGTCGTCATGCCCGTGCGAGATGGCCAGCACATCGATGTGCCGGACCCCCAGGGCCCAGAGGGCCGGGGCCATCTCCCGGGCTCCCGCCTGAGGATCCCCATAGGACCCGCAGTCGTAGAGGAGGGTCTTGCCGCCGGGCGCCTGGATCAGGACTGAGAGGCCCTGGCGGACATCCAGCATCACCGCTCTCGCCGGAGGCACCGGGAGGGGACGCCCGAAGGCGGCCGCCGCCAGCAGCAGTCCGAGCGCCGTGAGGACTCGGCCGGCCAGGGGAGGACGGGCGGAAGGCCAGGCCAGCTTCCAGCCCAGGAGAAGGAGCCAGGCGTAGGCGGCGCCCACCCACCAGGCCGGCAGCTCGGCGACATAGGCATGCCCTCCCGGGATGCGGGCGCAGGCCTCCACCACGGCGGAAAGGGCCGCCAGGGCCAGATGCGCCAATCCTGCGAACAGGGCGGGCAGGGCCAGGGCCGCCGCGCCGGCCGCCATGGAGAGGGCCACCAGGGGGAAGACGAGGAGGTTGGTCAGCAGGACGCCCGGGGTGACCAGGTGGAAGACGCAGGCCACCAGGGGCAGGGCGGAGAGCCAGGCGGCGGCCGAGACCCCGAGGCCGTCCAAAGCGTAGCGCACCGGCCAGGACCTCCCCTTCCCGGAGGGCAGGAGGGCCTTGAAGCCTGGTGCCAGGAGGAGGATGCCGACGGCGGCCAGGAAGGAGAGCTGGAAGCCGACCCGGAAGGCCTGGCCGGGATCCGCCAGCACCAGGAGGCCGGCCGCCGCGCAGACGGCGTTGAGGGCGGCCCGGGGACGGCCGAACGCCTGGGCCCCGCAGGCCAGGGCGGCCGCCAGGGCCGCGCGGAGGACGGGGGCCTGAAGCCCCGTGAGGGCCGCATAGGCCACCGCGCCCAGGACCAGGGCCGCCGACCGGCCTCGCACGCCGAGGCCGCAGAGGGTCAGGAGGCGGGAGAGGACCCAGAGGGCCATGACCACATGGGCCCCGCTCACGGAGAGGTAGTGGATGGTCCCGGTCTCGAGAAATGCGTCGTTCAGGTCCTCGTCCAGGGGCTCGCGCACCCCGAGCAGGAGGGCTCCGAGCAGGGCTCCGTCCCGGCCGGGGAGTATCCTCTCCAGCCTCAGCCTCAGGAGCTCCCTCAGGCGTCTCAGGGCCGCGAGCGGCCCCGGCGCGGGGCCCAGGGGCTGGACGCTGGAGAGGGCCAGGGAGCCCAGGACCCCTTCGTGGCGGGCCCAGGAGAGGGAATCGAAACCGCCGGGATTGGAGGCCGCCCTCGGCAGGCGGAAGCGCCCCGTGACGAGGACCCTCTCCCCGGGATGCCCGGGAGCCTCCCCCCAGAGCGAGGCCGTGATCTCCCCCGCCCCGTCCGAAGGCAGGGCCAGGCGCCACCTCACCCTCCCCCCGGCGTCCAGGCGATCGACCACCTCGGCCTCCAGGGTCTCGATGGCCTCGGCGCGAAGAGGACAGGATGCCTTCAGGGCAGCGTACCCCCGGGAGGCCAGGATCTCGCGAAGCCCCCCGGCGGCCAGGGCGAGCAGGAGGAGGCCGGCCAGCGAAGCCGGGCTCCGTCGCCTCAGGCCCAGGATGGCCAGGCAGGCGCCCGCCGTTCCCGCGGACAGCCAGAGCCAGGCCGGAACCTGATCGCCCAGCAGGGCTCCCCCGACCAGCCCCAGGGCCGCCAGGCCCAGGGGAGCCCTCACCGCAAGGTCTCCCGGATCGCGGCCAGGACCCGCTGGGGCTCCAGGCGCTCCAGGCAACGGTGATCGATGGGACAGAGACGCAGGTTGCAGGGATGGCAGTCCACCGCCTCCTGGAGCACGCGGACATGCGCGCTTCCGCTCTCGGTGTAGCGCCGGTCCATGGGGCCCAGGAGGACGAAGGTCTTCACGCCCAGGGCCTCGGCCACGTGGCGGGGCCCGGTGTCGTTGGTGACGACAGCCGTGCAACGCCCCAGGACGGAGGGCAGGAGATCCAGGCCGACCTTCCCGGGCCCCAGGACGGATGGAGGATCCAGGCCGATGGCGGAGACCAGGGCCTCCTCTCCGGGCCCGTGCAGAAGGATGGGCGTCAAACCCTCCGCCTCCAGGGCTCCGGCCAGGGCCTTGAAATGCCCGGGAGGCCAGCACTTGGAGGAGCCGTAGGAGGCCCCGGGCACCAGGCCCACCACGCGCTTCCCCTCCAGGCCCAACTCCCTCCAGAGCGTGGCCGCCTTTTCCTGCGCGGGAGCCGGAGGCTCCAGGCAAGGGCCGGAGGATGCCAGCTCCTCCCCCAGCAGGACCCCGCCCAGGCGAGCATAGAGCCGGCCCATGTAGACGGGGACGACCTTCCCCCCTTCGCGGAAAGGCGCCACCCGGTCGGTCAGCAGGAGGCCCCGGCCGTTGAGGTCCAGGCCGACGCGGCGGGGGATGGCGGCGGCCCAGGCCTCCAGGGCGCTCCCGAACGAGGAGGGCAGCAGGAGGGCCGTGTCGAAAGCGCCCCGCCTCAGGCGCCTCACCAGGTCCAGGCGGCCGGAGCCTTCCAGAAGGACCTCGTCCTTCCAGGGCATGGCCTCCAGCAGGCCGGAGGCGTAGGGACGGCAGGCCCAGGCGATGTGGGCCCCCGGCAGGCGACGGCGGACGACCCGGAGGACGCCCGAGGCCATGGCCACGTCGCCCACCCAGTTCGGCAGGCGGACGAGCAGACGCTCGGGAGGCAGGCTAGGGCTCCTGGATCTCGACCTTGCCGTCCGCGGCTCCCTGTATGAGGGCCGGCTCCAGGGCCTTGCGGTCCCCGCAGACCGCCACCGACATCCGGTCAGGATGGCAGTGCTCCCGGGCCACCCGGGCCAGGTCCTCGAGCGTCACGGCCTGGATGCGCTCCACGTAGT
>JAHFOU010000250.1 GCA_023261525.1 Planctomycetota bacterium
GTTCAGGGGATCGGAGAGGCCGTTCTTGAAGGTCACGCGGTAGCGGAAGCGGTCGAGGGGCCGTCCGATGGGGGCGCCCTGGCCGAGGGTCTGGAGGGGGGTCCCCGAGGCGTTCAGCAGGGACAGTTCGAGGCGGGCGTTGTCGAGGCTGTGGTCGATGATCCGGGACTGGCCCAAGGCGGGGACGGAGAAGTCCTGAGGCAGGACGATCTCCTGGCGGCTTTCGCAGGGGCGGTATTCCGTCCACCAGGCCCTCAGGAGGGTCCCGCCCGGAGCGAGAACGGTCGAGAGGAAACTCGCGTCGTCCTGCTTGTAGTACCGCCCCCGGGTCCAGCGGCGGGAGGCCCATTGCTTGAGATTCATCACTCCGGCCGCCCCGTCCGTTCCAAGATCGCAGATGCTGAACTCGTCCAGGACCTGGTCGGAGGCCGTGCACGACCATTCCCCGCCGGCCTGGGGTTCCTGATTGGAGCCCAGGACCAGGAGTACCCCGGGGGCCAGGAGGGCCTTGCTGCGGTCGTGCGAGAATGCGGACTGGTAGATGAACGAGGAGACGGGCGCGGGAGGGATGTCCAGCCCCCGAACGTCCATGACCACGTCCCGTTTCCTGTTGAGCTCCCAGGTGTTCACCAGGACGGTGACGAGATGCCACCGGAGATCCGGAAGGAGATCCCCGGCCGGGGAGTAGATCGTATCCACCTTCGTCGCCCGCTGGGATCCGTCCTCCCCGGCGTCGCCACTCTCCATGAACAGGCCCCATCCCCGGGTGAGCGTCCTCTCGGAGTAGCGTCCGGTGATGAACGCCTGGGTGCCCAGGTCGTCCTTCTGGCGCACGACGGACACGTCGTAGCGCGGGCTCAAGGGAGGCTGGCCGAAGTTCTTGATCCAGTAGGAGACCGAGAAGTGGTTGAACGGGAGGGAGATGGGATTGCCGTCGTCGTCCGTCACGTCCGGATCATTTCCCAACGTCGCGGGCGGGAGGTTCCCCTGGGCCGGATATCCGGGGGAACGATCGTACTGCAGATGGATCCCGTCGGGGCAGAGGGTGTTGGGCTCGAGGCCGGGCTGGTCCGGCCAGAGGCTGGTGCCCACGTCCAGCTGCAGGCGGCTCCAGCTCTTGCCAGACGGGGCGAGGTCCGGGGCCGCGCCCAGATCCGCCGTCCATCCGTCGTCGAAATGGTGGAGGAAGGTCCTCGTCCCCCCGGCGGGGGCCTCGGCATCTTCCTCCAGGGTGGCCAGCGACACGAAACCGTCGAAGTCGGCGGCGTTCGCAGGCAGGGCCGGAGGGGGGCAGGGATAGGTCATGGCGGCCAGCCCGGTCCCGGGCTTGAAGGTGTTCCAGGAGGCCCGGGCCCCCGTGGCGGGATTCAGGGGGTCCGTGGACAGGGAGAGGTAGCTTCCCGGGCCGTCCTGGGGGGTCCTGCCGCCCACGAAGTCCCGTTGGGTCGTCTGGCGCAGGAGGGAGAAGGTCTTCACCCGTTCTTGGAGGGACGTCTCCGCCAGCAGGGCCCCTTGGGGATCCAGGACCCGGCCGGTGCAGGAGATCGTGAAGGTGCCGGTGGACTGGAAGCAGCCCTCGGTGGACCACTGGACCAGGTCCGATTTGTCCACCCAACGGAACAGGAGCTGGTCCGGCAGGTTCTTCATGAGCATGGTGTTGGGGTCGAAATTGGCCTTGAGGAGATCCGCCGCGGCCAGGTTGCCTCCGAAGGAGGCAATGTCCCCGGACCCGAAGACCGTCCCGACAGGGTGGTTGAAGCCCTGGATCACGCCGGAGGCGACGAGGCCATCCACGAAGGCGGAGAACTGGCTCCAGCTGGAGAACGGGGAGGAGGCCCTCGCTGCGATGAGGGCGTCGGCGACCCGGGAGGCGAGGGAGAGGTCGATGGTATAGAGGCCCGGGGCGGCCTCCAGGGTGGCCCCTCCGCCTCCCCAGCCGGCGGTGCTTTGCACATAACTGACCCCCCGGAGGTCCTGGAGCAGGGCGATCAGGACGGGTCTCGAAGCGGCGTTGAGATTCACGGGAGGCCGCCCGTTCTCCTCCAGGACCAGGGGGCGCCGCCCCTTCTTGACCTCGTTCCGGGCCGGGGTGGGCGGCGCCACCGGGCTCCCCTGTGGCGGGAACTGCCAGGGCGTGTTTTCGAGGAAGGCGTTCGGGTGGATGACCTCCATGTCCGTCCAGCTGGAGACCGTGAGGTAGGGTTCCAGGAAGAGCAGGGGGGTCTTGAGTCCGAGGCGGGTCTGGAGCTGGGCGATGGAGGTGTAGCCGCCCAGCGGGCGGTTCTGCAGGACCTTGTCGCCCAGGGCGCTGATCGAGAGCTCGGGAAGGTCCCCCAGGTTGTTCAGGACGCGCGCCAGCTGGGCGTTCCAGCCCCTTCCGGTGTCCGTGGGATCGTTGGCCCCGGGGACCGGGTGGGCGCGGACGCACGTATCGCGGTAGTCCAAGGACCCGTCGTTGTCGCGGTTCAGGCCGTCCAGGAACCCCCCGTTCACGTTGATCTTGCCCGATTCGTCGACCACCTTCAGGGCGTAGACGTTCCCCAGGGGGGCATGGTCCCCGGAGAGGCATCCGCTGTAGCCCTTCATCCGCCCTCCGACGGCCACCCGGCCCGGACGGCCGGTGGCCCGGTCCGCGACGAAGAAGCTGGGCCTCAGGGCCCCCCGCACCGGGCAGAGGTCGCCGTCCGCCACGCCGATCCGGAAGGTCTCCTGGGCCCGCTCGTCGGCGTCCAGGGCTCCGCCGGAGAGGTCCGCGTCCTCCCCGCCATAGCGGCTGGCGAGGAGGGAAGGGTCCTGCCCCGCATGGATCCGGGCCAGGGCATCCTCGATCCCGCTGCGGGCCAGGAAGAGGGCCCGGGTGGCGTTCGTGCGCCCCTGGGAGGCCTTCCGCTCCAGGCGGGCCATGGCGACGAAGGCCACGGCCAGCAGCATGAGGACGCCGAGGATGCCCACGACGACCAGGAGGGCGAGGCCGCGGCGCCTCACGGCATCCCCCAGGAAAGCACGCGCGGCCCGCCGGCCGGCTGGAAGGCGAAGGTGATGTCGTCCAGGAAGGGGGTCTCCAGGAGGGGATCGTTCGCGGGGTCGGCCAGGTTGGTCTTGAAGCGGACCCGGTAGCGGAAGGCGGGGAGGGTCCGCCCGATGGAGGCGCCCTGGCTCAGGGATTGGAGGGCGGGGCCGGCCAGCGTTCCCGACGCGTCCAGGAGGTCCAGTTCCAGCCAGGCTCGGCCGGGCAGGAGGGGATCGATCAGCCTGGCCTGTCCGGCATCGGGGATCGCGGAGGTGATATCGAAGTCGACCGGGAACTCCACGCGGGCCTCGGAAGGGAGGCAGGCCGTCCAGTTCGCGCGGACGAGACGGGCAGGGCCGGCGGGCTGGAGGCGGGCGGACAGGAATTTCCCGTCTCCGGCCTTGTAGTAGCGGCCGTCCCGGTAGCGGTCATCGGCCCAGGTCGCCGCGCGTTGCGCGGTCAGGGCGGCATCGTCCCCGAAGTCGCAGATGGCGAACTCGTCGATGACCTGGTTGGCCGGCAGGGCGCCGACGGAGCTCGTGGGGACCTGCTGTCCTCCCAGGGAGAAGACGGAGCCCGGTTCGAGCAGGTTTTCCACGACGGTCCTGGTATAGGGGAGGGCATAACCGCCTTCCTGGTCGGGAGTCCCCCGGCCCCGCACGCTCCGGACGAAGAGGTGGACGTCCAGGCCGGACAGGGGATCGTCGTCCACATCGCTGTCGAAGAAGGCCGTGATGCACTGCCAGCGCAGGCCCGGGAAGAGTCCCACCAGCGGCTTCGCCACATCCACATGGAACTGGCGTTCGACGCTGAGGTCGTTCGAGGAGACCGCCGTCTCCAGGATGATGCCCCACTGGTCGATGTCCCGCCCGATGGCCAGGACCTGGGTCTGGTCCCAGGCTCCCGTCGCCCGTGCGACGGACAGGTCCACCCCGTAACGGGCCTGCCCGGATTCCCGGAAC